>JBIODP010000117.1:0-7182 GCA_044445195.1 Burkholderiales bacterium
ATGGTATATATTATTTATACTAATAATATTTTTAATAGAAGGAGCTGATAATCATGTCGACAACTGCGGCAACGACAAATCCATTTCCGAATCTTGTGCCGGTGGGTGTGCCCAATGAGCCGCCTGCATCGAAAGAGCCAGTGCCGGCTGCGGTAAAGGCGCCGGTTGCGGTAAAAAAACCAGTTGCGGCAAAAAAACCGGCTGCAGTGAAAAAACCGGTTGTGGCGAAGAAGCCTGCTGCGGCAAAAACTCCGGCTACGGCAAATGCGCCGGTCGCAGCAAAAAAACCGACAGCAGTGAAGAAGCCGGCGGTAGCAAAGAAACCAGTTGCGGCGAAAAAACCTGTTGCGGCCAAGAAGCCGCTTGCAGCAAAATCCAGCACGGGGAAAACACCGGCCGCCAAACTCTTTAAAACTAAAATGGTATCGCCGGCTGCGACAAAGGCAGTTGCGCCAGTGAAGGAAAAAGTTAAAAAAACTAAATTGATAAGAGATAGTTTTTCGATGCCCGAAACCGAATACGCCGTGCTCAGTTCAGTGAAAAAGGCCTGTTTGAAAGCCGGCATCGAAGTGAAAAAGAGCGAATTGTTGCGCGTTGGCGTGGCGCTCATCCAAAAAATGGACGTTGCTGCGCTGAGAGGGGTGTTGGCGACATTAACTTCGCTCAAAGCCGGGCGCCCGAAGCAGGACAAATAACTTTTATTACCCCGTTTCCGCCGTTCTTGCGGAAGCGGGAATCCATAAGCCGATGATAGTACAAACGTACTATGGATTCCTGCCTTTGCAGGCATGGCGGCGTCGTTTTTCGGTTTTCAAAGAGTCTCATTTTCCCCAGGTCAGTGTTGTTATGTCATAAAAATGACATCGTACTGTCATTTTGCTGAAGCAATTTGACGTTACCCTTCCATCGTCACCATCAACAGGACGATAAATGCGATTACTGACCAGCCCCGCGGATGCGAATACCGCGCATTCGAAACTGACGCTGAGCCTCGCCAGCACTCCCGAAGAAGTAAGAGAAGTGCAGCAATTGCGTTATAAAGTGTTCGTCGAATCAATGGGATTGTCCGCATTGAAGAATGCCGAGGAAATCGACTGCGACGAATTCGATTCCTATTGCGACCACCTGATTGTGCGCGATTCCGGAACCCTTGAGGTGGTTGGCACATACCGGGTAATGGGCCCGAATGCGGCACGGGAAATGGGCCGCTACTATTCCGAGCAAGAATTCGATCTGAGTCGTTTGAATAATTTGCGCGGCAGCATTGCAGAAGCCGGGCGTGCCTGCATTCATCCTAATTATCGCAGCGGCGGCGTCATCATGATGTTGTGGGCCGGCTTGGCTGCCTTCATGAAGAAGGAACATTGCCAGTACCTGGTTGGTTGCGCCAGCGTCAGCCTGGCCGATGGCGGACATAATGCGGCAGCGCTGTATCATGCGTTGAACGACACGAATTTGGCGCCATCCGAGTACCGCGTGACCCCCTATCTTCCTTTCCCGATCGACGAACGCGAAGCCGACCATGTCGCCCATATTCCTCCGCTGATCAAGGGCTATCTGCGCAGCGGCGCCTGGGTATGCGGCGAACCGGCTTGGGACCCTGATTTCCATAGCGCCGATTTCTTCTTGCTGTTGCCGTTGGCAAAACTGGACAACCGTTACGCGCGCCATTACCTGAAAGAGACGAGGCCGGCATGAAACCACGGGACCAATTTTTGGACGCAGCGTTTCTGGGGTCCGAAGTTGGGGCCAGCAAGCGCGAACCGACTCGTTTCCGTACTATCTGGATGTCCGACATCCATTTGGGTACCACGGGATGCCAAGCGGCCCGATTGCTTGAATTTCTGCGTGCCACGGAATCCGAGACGCTATACTTGGTTGGCGACATCATTGATGGCTGGCAATTAAAACGTCGCTGGTACTGGGATCAGAACCACAATAATATCGTTCAGACGGTATTGAAAAAGGCCAAAAAGGGCACGCAAGTGTTTTTTGTGCCGGGTAATCACGACGAGGCGATACGCCAGTTTATCGATCTCGATTTCGGCGGCATTCGGGTACGCGACGAACTGGTGCATACCACCGCGCAAGGCAAACGCATGCTGGTGTTGCATGGCGACCGGTTTGACGGCGTGATTGCCTGCGCGAAATGGCTGGCCTATGTGGGCGATGGCCTCTACACGGTCATTCTGGCATTCAATCAGTGGTTCAATGCATGGCGCGCGCGCGTTGGCCTTCCCTACTGGTCGCTGTCGCAATATCTGAAATCAAAAGTCAAAAATGCTGTCAACTATATAACTTCGTTCGAAAATGCATTAGCGGAGGAAGCGATCAAGAGAGGTCTGGACGGCGTTATTTGCGGACATATTCATAAACCGGAAATTCGCCAAATCAATGGCATAACCTATTGCAACGATGGCGATTGGGTTGAAAGCCTGACTGCGCTGGTAGAAGATCATTCAGGCGAGTTGAGGTTGGTGACGTGGCAGGAAATCGTCATGCACCAAAAAAAGAGCACAGTTGTCGACAACGAAGAATTGTGCGTATTGCCATAGCAAGCCGTCGCCTTCATGATCATTGACTATTTGCCGACCAAATCCGGCGCCATGACTGCTTTCAGGTAAGTTGACGAGATATCGCCGCGATCTTTGCGGCCTATCCACAACGCAGTCGATTTCCGTACGGTCCAATCCTGCTCGGCGCCAGTGAGAATCAGAGCCGCTACCCTGCCTAAAGTTGGTTGATGCCCGACGATCAGTACCGGTTCACGGGCTTCCGGCCAGTTAACGATACTGATAATTTCCTCTGCGGTGGCATCCGGCGCCAATCCCGGATGGATCTTGAATTTCCGTCCCAGCGCTTCCGCCGTTTGCACCGTGCGGCGGGCTGGGCTCACCAATATCCTGCAGGTATCGGGCAAGTTCCGGTCTAGCCATTCCGCCATCTTTGCCGCTTGCTTGAGGCCTTTTGCAGTGAGTGCGCGCCCCTCATCCGGTTCGCCCGGTTCGGCTTCCGCATGACGCCAGAGAATGAGTTCCATTTTGCGGCTCCTCAGTGACTAGGTGGATGGGGGTGGCGCCAGGGTTTGCATCAAATACTGCTGGGCGCTGAACGGGACTTGCCTGGCGCGCAGTTTGCGTCTTTGATACTGGCCGCCGGAGTCTAATTCCCAAGCATTGGTGTTATCTTTCAGGTACGGATGCAAACCTTCGGTAATCACGCGTTTTTTTAATGCTTTATCCAAAATGGGAAAGGCAATTTCAATCCGGCGAAATAAGTTTCGGTTCATCCAATCCGCGCTGGCCAGGTAAACATTGTGCGCCAAATCGTTGCGGAAATAAAAAATGCGGGTATGCTCCAGGAACCGGCCAATGATGGAACGAACCCGGATATTGTCGGATAAACCCGGTACGCCCGGCCGTAGCGCACAGGCGCCGCGCACGATCAAGTCGATTTTGACGCCATCGGCAGAAGCGGCATACAACGCGCGGATAACCGATTCATCCAGCAACGCATTCATCTTGGCGATAATAACGCCGGGCCGCCCCTGGCGCGCGATTTTCGCTTCGTTGCGGATTGCCCGGATAAATTCTTTTTGCATCGCAAATGGCGCCAGCCACAGATAATGCAGCGTTTTGGGTTTGGTCAGGCTGGTCAGATGGATGAATACTTCATTGACCTCGTTCGACAGTTCACGGTTGGCCGTCAGCAAACCGAAGTCGGTATAGAGTTTGGTGGTCGTCGGATGATAATTGCCGGTGCCCACATGCGAATAGAAATGCAGCTTGCCTGCTTCGCGGCGGATCACAAGAGCCATTTTTGCATGAGTTTTCAATCCCACCACGCCATACACGACCTGGGCGCCGACGCGTTCCAGGCGATCGGCCCAATTGATATTCGCTTCTTCGTCAAAACGCGCCATCAATTCGACAATCACCGTCACCTCCTTGCCGCGTTGGGCGGCAGTAATCAGCGATTCCATTAAATCGGAATTCATGCCGGTGCGGTAAATTGTTTGTTTGATGGCGACGACATCGGGGTCGTATGCGGCAGCACAGATGAAATCGACTACCGGCTGAAACGATTGAAATGGATGGTGCAGCAGCACATCCTGTTTTTTTATCAGATCGAACAGGTCGGCGCCTGCCAGTTTTGGCGGCATGCTGGGAGTGAACGCAGGGAATCGCAAATCTGGATGACCGGCATGGTCGATCAGTTCCGACAGCCGAACCATGTTAACTGGCCCATCTACCGCATACAGGCGATTGTCAGAGATGGAAAATTGTTTTAGCAGGAACTGGGATAGGCGCGGCGCGCAATTTTTGGCGACTTCGAGGCGAACTGCGACGCCAAATTGACGGCTTTGCAGTTCGCCTTGCAACGCTTGCCGCAAATTTTTGACTTCCTCTTCATCGACCCACAGATCGCTGTTGCGCGTTACGCGGAATTGCGAGTAGGCCAGCACGTCGCGTCCGGTAAACATATCGGCAATATGGGCATGAATCACGGACGACAGCAGACAGAACGTCACACCGTGCTGAGACAACTCCGGCGGAAACTGGATCACGCGCGGCAACACGCGCGGCGCCTTGACGATGGCAATTGCCGTGCCGCGGCCAAACGCATCTTTTCCTGATAATTCGACAATAAAATTCAAACTCTTGTTCACGACTTGCGGAAACGGATGTGCCGGGTCGAGTCCGATCGGCGTCAGCAATGGCCTTACTTCACGATCGAAATAAGTTTTTACCCATGCGCGCTGAGCGGCACTGCGATCTTGATGGCGCAACAAGTGAATGCCCTGGGTCGAGAGTTGCGGCAATATCTCATCATTTAAGATAGAATACTGCCGGTTGACTATTTGGTGGCATTCGATGCTGGTGTGTTCCAGTGCAGCGGTGAGTGCCGGGCTTTCCGCCGTTTCGCCGTCGAGGCGGCCTTGAGCCAGCAGGCTGGCGAGTCGAACCTCAAAAAACTCGTCCAGATTATTGCTGACGATGCATAAATAGCGCAACCGCTCCAGCAGCGGGATGGATGGATTTTCCGCCTGGCTTAGCACCCGGCGGTTGAACGCAAGTTGCGATAATTCGCGGTTTAAATAAATATTATGCGGGGACAGGGCTAACGCTGCCGGCCGGTGAAATTCGCTTATTATATTCATCTGTCGTCAACCGTCTCTTTGATGCGCCAAAACGAGCTATTTTGAGTGTAATCATGCATTATGACAAGTTAATGACGCAATATCGTCGTTTTTTTTGATTTGTGACTTAATTTCAATGGACGTCATAAAGTTGTCATAAATGTTGGATACAGTGAGCGCAGTACGATTTTTATTAACGAAGGAGCAATGATGCGATTAAATCGAATATTCAAGACGGTAGCGTTGGCTATGGGCGCAGTAATGATGGTTTCTTCGGCAATGGCGGTCGATTTGACCGGTGCCGGTTCAACTTTCGTGGCGCCGATTTGCGCAAAATGGGCCGAAGCTTACGGCGCGGCCACTGGCAATAAATTAAACTATCAACCGATCGGTTCTGGCGGCGGCATCAAGCAAATCGAGGCAAAGACCGTCGATTTCGGTGCTTCCGATATGCCGCTGAAGGCTGAGAAACTGGAAACGGAAGGCTTGGTACAATTTCCGGTGGTAATGGGCGGCGTCGTGCCGGTATTCAATCTCATTGGTGTAAAGGCGGGTCAGCTCAAATTAACCGGCGATGTCATTGCAGGCATCTATCTCGGCAAGATTACCAAATGGAATGCGCCTGAAATTGCAGCGCTGAATCCAGGCGTAAAACTGCCTGGCGACGATATTACGGTCGTGCATCGCGCAGATGGTTCGGGCACCACGTTCCTGTTCACCGACTACCTGTCCAAATCGAGTGCAGAATTCAAAACCGTTGTCGGCGCTGACACGGCTGTCAAGTGGCCCGCCGGCGTGGGCGGCAAGGGCAATGAGGGCGTGGCGGCAAATGTCGAGCGCATCAAGGGTTCGATCGGCTATGTAGAGTATGCCTACGCCAAGAAGAACAAAATGGAATACGCTCAACTGAAGAATCGCGATGGCCAGTTCGTCGAGCCGGGGGAAGAGAGCTTCAAGGCTGCCGCTGCCGGAGCGGAATGGGCGAAAACACCCGCTTTCGCCGTGGTGCTGACCGATCAGCCGGGTAAGCTCAGTTGGCCGATTACCGGTGCAGTTTTCGTTTTGATGCATAAAGTCGAAGCGAAAGCTGCCAACGCCAAGGAAGTGCTGAAGTTTTTCGACTGGTCTTTCAAGAATGGCAATGCGATGGCGACTGAACTGGACTATGTTCCGATGCCGGCTCCGGTGATCAAGCTGGTGCAGGATTCGTGGAAAGTACAGATCAAGGACAGCGCCGGCAAGGCTGTGTGGTAAGACTAATTGTTGGATCGTCTGGTAACGTGAATCTCGGGTTGTCCTGAATGATCTCTCCGGATATCATTCAGGCATAGCCTGTACGTTCCACCCCGTATCTATGAGCGCAAATATTTCTAAGATTGCCGCATCTGCCGTGGACTCAAATCAGAAAATCGACCTCGCTCCGGCAATCGATCATGCATTGATGGCAACGATGCGGGGTCAGCGGATACAGGATTTCCTGTTTCACAAAATTACGTTCGTCTTTGCGTTCAGTGTCTTGCTGGTGCTGGTCGGCATTATCGTTTCGCTGGCGATAGGCGCGTGGCCGGCATTTCATGCATTCGGCCCGGCATTTATCACTACCGTCGAATGGGACCCCGTCAATGACAAATACGGCGCATTGATCGCCATCGTCGGTACCTTGGTCACTTCGGTAATCGCATTGATGATCGCTTTTCCGGTAAGCTTCGGGATAGCGTTGTTTCTGACGGAAATTTGCCCTACATGGTTGCGGCGTCCCATGGGCGCCGCAGTTGAACTGTTGGCCGGTGTGCCCAGCATCATCTACGGCATGTGGGGCTTGTTTGTTTTTGCGCCGTTTTGCGCCACCTATGTGCAGCCGCTACTAGCGCGCAGTCTCGGCGGGTTGCCCATCGTCGGCAAGCTGGTTAGCGGGCCGATGATGGGAATTGGCATGCTGACGGCCGGCATTGTGCTGGCGATCATGATTATTCCCTTCATCGCTTCTGTGATGCGCGATGTATTTGAAGTAGTGCCGGAGGTCTTGAAAGAGTCTGCATATG
>JBIODP010000118.1:0-7172 GCA_044445195.1 Burkholderiales bacterium
GGCTCATCCAGATCACGAATTCTTCCGACATTCGTGAAATATGCGTCATGACCAGCGCGGCAGCGGCGCAGAATTCAATCGCGAAATCGCGGTCGGAGACCGCATCCAGCGAGTTGCGGCATACGTCGTCGAAGCCAAGTGTGGTCGCCACGCGCTCGCGGTCGATTGCAAAAGTGGTGCCGGCCAGCGCTGCTGCACCCAAGGGCAGGCGATTGACGCGTTTACGGCAGTCTGCCATCCGCTCGGCATCGCGGCTGAACATCTCGACGTAGGCCAGCATGTGGTGCCCGAAGGTGATCGGTTGCGCTACCTGCATGTGCGTGAAACCGGGCAGGATGGTTTCTGCCTGCTGCTCAGCCAAATCCAGCAGCGCAACGCGCAAGTCGCGCAACAGGCTGCCAATGTCGTCGATGGACGCGCGCAGAAAAAGCCGGATATCGGTGGCAACCTGATCGTTGCGCGAGCGGCCGGTATGCAGGCGCTTGCCGGCATCGCCAATGATTTCGGTCAGCCGTTTTTCGATGTTCAAGTGCACATCTTCCAGATCGAGCAGCCATTCGAATTGTCCAGAGGCAATTTCGGATCGAATTTGCTCCATGCCGCGCTGAATCTCAACATAATCGCTGCGGCTGATGATGCCCTGGTTTGCCAGCATCTCCGCATGGGCCAGCGATCCGTCTATGTCGTATGGCGCCAGGCGCTTGTCGAAAAACACCGATGCGGTGTAGCGTTTGACCAGATCGGAAACCGGTTCGGAAAAGCGCGCTGACCAAGCCTTGTCTTTTTTTGAGAATTGTGTTGTCATAATGGAATCCAGTTGCAATGGACAGATTATAGAACATGCCCGGTGTTGTTTCGGTTCGGTGTGGAAATTGAAATGCTTGGCAATTTATAGCATTGATGGAGCATACTTCACCAATATTCAAATATCGTCGAGCGCCGCCTATGCCGCCATTGTCCGTCTCCAGCACTTCGCAGTTCGAGTTGGTGATTCCCGATTGTTGCAATATCGGCGTGATGTGCCGCGCCTTGCTTGCGGTCAATGGGGTTGTGGCGACGGTAATTATTGTGCACGGAGAGGGTTTGACTGCGTTCCTGAATGCGGCGGTCCTGACTGAGCCGGCTTGCCTGGCGTCGCTGCTGGCTTTGTGCGGATTGCGCCGCGCCCTAAGTGCCATGCATAAGGTAAAACCCTGGGCGCAGCGCCTGTTGTGCGCGCTGGTTCCGGCGGCAATTACAGCCGGCCTGATTCGTTTCGTGTTATCCGGACCGGTGTCGCAAATCGATTTAAATCTTTTGACGACCGGCGAAGGGATGTGGGTGGCTGCCGGGTTCGGCATACTGCTGCAGCATTATTTTGAGCTGCGTACCCGGGCTTTTTCTCCGGTCTTGTCGGAAGCGCGGCTGCAAGCGTTGCAGGCGCGTATACGCCCGCATTTCCTGTTCAATAGCCTGAATGCAGTGATAGCGCTGATTCGCACCGAACCGCGTCAGGCCGAAACAACTCTGGAGGATTTGGCCGACCTGTTCAGGGTGTTGATGCGCGACGCTCGCGATATTGTCAGCCTGGAGCAGGAGATACGCTTGTGCAAGCAATACCTGTCGATCGAGAAAGTGCGTTTGGGCGAACGTCTGCAAGTGCAATGGAGCATCGTCAATCTCAGCGACGAACAGATGCACCGGGCCCAGGTTCCTTCGTTGCTGTTGCAGCCGATACTGGAGAATGCGGTACATTATGGCGTGGAACCGGCGCGGGAACCGGTGTTGATCGAGATTGAGATCGCGCGCAAGAGCGACAGCATCGAGATCGCGGTCGTCAATGCGATGCCGGGTTCCGCACAGACGGGGAGCTCGGCTAAAGCAGGCAATCACATGGCATTGCAGAATATTCGCGAACGTCTGGCATTGTTATATGACGTCGAGGCGCAGTTGAGCACAACCGTCAAAAACGGAAAATTTATGGTGCATCTGCATTTTCCGTACGGGGGAGGGTGACTGATGGGATGTGCAGGTTGAGGCGGAACGATGAAATGCAGAGTGGGATGATACGGTTGCATAATACGGTGGCATGATGCTTCCGCGCATCTTTATCGTTGACGATGAAGCGCCGGCGCGCGCGCGCTTGACGACCTTGTTGGCCGACATTGCGGTCGAGTGTCCGCATGAATTGGTAGGGCAAGCCGGGCATGCTCAAGCGGCGCTGGACGGCATCGCCGCCACCAGGCCGGATATTGTGTTGATGGATATTCAAATGCCGGGCATGAGCGGCATTGAACTGGCCGCGCATCTCGCCGCCCAGGCGGACATGGCTCCGGCAGTGATTTTCGTGACGGCGTTCGATGCTTATGCGGTGAAGGCCTTCGAAGTGCACGCAATCGATTATTTATTGAAACCGGTGCGCGCCACCCGTCTGGTCGAGGCCATCCGCCGCGCCGGCGCATTGCGTGCGATGCCTCCGGCGCAACAGGGCGCAATTGAGGCTGCATCCGGCGCGCTGCGCGTGAAACGCCTTAATTTTGCGGTACAGGAACGCGGACGGCTGCTGTTGGTGCCGGTTGCCGACGTAGTGTATTTAAAAGCCGAATTGAAATATGTCACCTTGCGCACCACACTGCGGGAATTCCTGGTCGAAGAGTCCTTATTATCGATTGAAGAAGAGTTTGCCGCTCAATTCGTTCGCGTGCATCGAAATACGCTGGTGGCGCGCAATGCCATCATCGGCGTCGAGCGTGGAATCCACGGCGGCACCCACGGCGGTGAAGCGGGGGGCGAGGGCGACAAGGCGATAGAATCGTGGCAGGTAATCTTGCGCGATATCGATGAACGCTTGCCGATTTCCCGTCGGCAATGGCCAATCGTGAAAGCGTTGGTCAATAACCGCGGCTGACTCTTTGGGAGCCGTTACCGCTACTGTCCCGCTACTATCCTGTTACTCTCCCGTCACTCACCCGTCACTCACCCGTCACTAGACCGTTAATTCGGGTTAAAATTCGTCTATTGCCTTTGCCCGGCTCAGTAATCCGCAACAACAAAAACCGAAAGAGTCCGTTTTGAAGATATCTCCTCCATCCAGATTAGTGATCGTTTCGCGCGAAAGTCGTTTGGCGATGTGGCAAGCCGAGCATGTAAAGGCGCAATTATCGTTGTTATATCCGCACTGCAATATAGAAATTTTGGGCATGACCACGCGGGGCGACCAAATTCTCGACCGCACCTGTCAAAGGTGGGCGGAAAAGGGCTGTTCGTCAAGGAGTTGGAGGTTGCCATGGCCGATGGCTTGGCCGACCTGGCGGTGCATTCGCTGAAAGACGTGCCGATGGAATTGCCGGACGGTTTCGAACTGGCAGCGGTCCTGGAGCGCGAAGACCCGCGCGATGCCTTTGTCTCCAACGATTATGCGTCGCTGGATGCGCTGCCGGATGGCGCCATAGTGGGAACCAGCAGCTTGCGGCGTCAGGCGCTGATTGCGGCGCGTTACCCGAAGCTGGTGATTCATCCCTTGCGCGGCAATCTTGACACGCGCCTGGCTAAACTGGATCGCGGCGAATATGCGGCGATTATTCTGGCTGCAGCGGGTTTGAAGCGTTTAGGCATGCCGCAACGCATACGCGCATTGATCGAGCCTGAACAAAGCTTGCCGTCACCGGGGCAAGGGGCAATGGCGATTGAAATAACATCGGCGCGCGACGACCTGCGCACCTGGCTGGCGCCGCTTAACCACAAGGCAACCTCCGATGCTGTGGCAGCGGAACGCACGGTGTCCAGGATGTTTGGCGGCAGTTGTCAAATCCCGCTGGCCGCCTTCGCCGGTGTCGAGGGTGGCATCATGCGCCTGCGCGCGATGGTGGCGACACCCGATGGAAAACGGGTTGCGGTTGCCGACGCGACCGGTCCTTCCGATAGCCCTGAAGTACTGGGGAAGCAAATCGTCGAACTTCTGCAAAAACAGGATGCAGCGGCGATTCTGGCGGCGTGCAAGGCAGACGACGCTCAAGCCGATAATTAAGCCGATGGTTAAGATAAGGCGGCAATATTCGGTCAAACCGTTAATGCGCTAATGACACACCATCCTCACGCCGTTGTCATCACCCGCCCGCTGGCGCAGTCGGCAGTGCTGGCGCAGCATGTCGTTGCGCTGGGTCGTCAAGCAGTGGTTTTCCCTTTGCTGGAAATTTGTCCGCTGGCAGATAGCGCGCCGTTACGAGAGGTGCTCGCCAATCTGGCCGATTATGCAATGGTGGCTTTCGTCAGCCCGAATGCCATCGATGCGGCATTTGCCCACTTGTCTACTTGGCCTGCAGGGGTAGCGATTGCCGTAATGGGTGAGGGAAGCCGTGCCGCGCTGGCACGGCACGGCTTGACCGATTCCAATGCCACTATTTTCAGTCCGCGGAATTCCGAACGCACCGATTCGGAAACGCTGCTGGAAACATTGCTGGAAACATTAAACTTCAATACCTTGCATAGCCGGAAAATATTGATCGTCCGTGGCGAGTCGGGGCGCGAATTGCTGGCGGATCAGTTGCGCGGGCACGGGTTAGAGGTGACCCAGGTTGCCGCTTATCGACGTGCGGCGCCGGAATGGAACGATGCGCGCCGGCAGCAATTGGAAGCGCTGCTGGAATGCCAAAATGACTGGATTGTGACAAGTTCCGAGGCTTTGCATATCCTGGTCGCGATGACAGGGCAAATGAACAGTAGTGGCAGCGTCGTAAAAATGCAACAGCAAAGAATGATTGTTCCTCACGCCCGCATTGCGGAAACCGCGCATAGCCTGGGTTTTCTCGATGTAGTTCTCACAGGATCAGGCGACGAACGGCTGCTTGCCGCGTTACAATCCAAGGCATGAACGAAACGCACCCTTCTCCTGAATCGAATCCGCCGTTATCCGCCCCGTTGCCATCGAACGAGGCGGTTTTGGCCAATCCTGTGACGCCTGTCGGGAGCCAGGCCAAGTTTGTGGCGCCACGCTGGATTTATATAGGCATGGGGCTATTGGGATTGTTATTTGTCGCGCAATGGTGGTCTTCGCGCGACGAATTTGGCAAATTGCGCCTGGAATTGGCGCATCGCCTGCAGCAGAGCGACCTGTCCGGCACCGAAGCGAAGCTGGTAGCCAAAAATGCTCAGGAAGAGGTCAAGGAGTTGCAAGCCAAGGTAAACGTGCTGGAAAGCAAGCAGCTTGAGGCGCAGAGCCAACAGTTGGCGCTAGAGCAACTCTACCGGGATCTGGCGAAAAATCGCGATGATTGGGCATTGGCTGAAATAGAGCAAGTGCTGTCGACAGCCAGTCAACAGTTGCAACTGGCCGGTAACGTGCAGGGCGCATTGATCGCGCTGCAAAACGCGGATCGCAGCCTGTCGCGTTCCGACAAACCGCAATTCATCACGATACGTCGCGCTATCGCGAAGGATATCGAACGCTTGAAGTCTTTGCCTTTGCTGGATACGACAGGGATTGCGCTTCGGCTCGATAGCCTGATCGGCGAAGTGGACGGCATGCCTTTGCTATCCGATGAAAAGCCTTCGCTGCCGGCCGCGCTGCCGAAGAATTCACGGCATGCCGGACCCAGAACCGCATCCGCGATGGGCGCAGGCAAGGTTGCCAACGATCGTGAATGGACGGCGATTCTGGAAGACAAGTGGCAAAGCTGGACGGAGGAAATGTGGGGCGAGATCAGGCAACTGATCCGGGTTCGCACAGTGGAAGTCCCGGATGCGCTGTTATTGTCGCCGACCCAGGCCTATTACGCTCGCGAGAATTTGAAACTGCGCCTGCTGAATGTGCGTCTGGCGCTGCTTTCGCGCAATGAAGCGGCATTTCGCAGCGACTTGATTGCCGCGCAAGAGGCGATCGGTAAATATTTCGATACCCGCGCCAGACAAACTCAGGTTGCCCAGGCACTGCTAAAACAAGTGCAGAGCAGCAATTTGTCTATAGAAATGCCGACTCTGGCCGAGAGTCTTAACGCGGTGCGCAACTATAAGGCTAAGCCATAATGCGCACCTTTCTTTGGGTAATGGTGTTATTTTTCACCGCGATCGGCCTCGCATTGGGTATGCGTTTCGATCCCGGCAATGTGGTGTTGTTCTATCCGCCGACCCGGGTTGACTTATCGCTGAATTTCTTCCTGCTGCTGGCGATATTGCTCTTTTTGCTGTTGCATTTTGTGTTGAACGCGATTACGACGACGAAGGAACTGCCTGGCCGCGTTGCCGCTTATCGCCGGGAAAAACGTGAGCGCGAGGGGAATCGGGCGCTAAGGGATGCCTTGAAAGCTTTATTCGAAGGCCGTTTCGGCCATGCGGAGAAGGCCGCGAGACGCGCGCTTGATTCTTCCGACAATGCCGGGTTGGCTGCCCTGATTGCTGCCCGGGCGGTGCATCGCATGCGTCAACCCGAGCGCAGGGATTTGTGGCTGTCGGCGGTTCAGGACGATATACCGCTGAAAACGGCGCGCTTGATGACTGCGATCGAATTGCTGGTGGATGACCATCAACCGGAGTTGGCTCTAGAGGCAGTGAAAGAACTGAATGCCAGCGGCACCCGCCATATCCACGCCTTGCGTTTGGCCCTGAAGGCGAATCAACGCGCGCGTAACTGGACCGAGGTACTGCGGCTGGTTCGCTCACTGGATAATCACAATGCCTTGCACCCGGCCTTGTCGCACCGGCTGCGCGAACTTGCCTACGAAGCGCTGCTTTTGGATCGCAATCACGATGCAGAATCGATCTGGAACTTATGGCAAACCATTCCGGCGGCAGATCGCGTCAAGCCGTTTGTCGCGGTGCGCGCCGCCGATACTTTTAATGCGCATGGTTTGCATGACGAGGCGCGTGCAATAGTGGAGAAAGCGCTTGCTGCGGAGTGGGACGATAAACTGATACGAGCCTATCGCAAATCGGCCGCCGCCGAAGGATCGCCGGCTTTGCTGATGCAGATTGAACGCTGTGAGGCGTGGCGCGCCCAACGTCCCGCCGATGCGGAACTGGAACTGACGTTGGGAACCTTGTGCCTGAGGCAAAAGTTGTGGGGCAAGGCGCAACGGCATCTCGAGCGGGCGTTATCCGAAGCCATCGATTCCGTCACTGTGCGTGAAGCGCATTTGAAGCTGGCGCAATTGCATGAAGCGCTGCTCCATCCCGAAGAGGCATCCGCACACTTCAGGCAA
>JBIODP010000119.1:0-7154 GCA_044445195.1 Burkholderiales bacterium
CACGGTATCGATCCACGATAGGACTTACCATCGGATCGCCCGCACATTTTCGATCATGCTTTTCATGAATCGCGAAGTCTATATATCGCCTAGACTTTGCTTCCGTCGTGAAAAGCAAACATTGCATTGTCGTCCAAGAGTTATACAAGGCATCGCGTTGAACTAATTTGACAAGTCGATCGAGGGCCTGGTTTTCAGAAAGCGCCGCGCCGAACGCCGGCGACAAACTGGCCAATGCGACTGCAATCGCCAAGGATGCAAAGAATCTACGCATAGTCATTATGACTTCGGACGCGATTTTTCGTCGTCAAACCAAAACGCAGATGGCCGACATTCATAATGCCTTCCAATGCTGACGCCAACAGGTCGATATGAATTGTACGGATTGTATTCATTGCCGATTGATTTTACAAAAACAGATGAACCTGAAAATGCTGTAAATGCTTCAAGACAAAGCATCAGTAGGGCCAACCCGAAACCAAACCAAGAAAACGCTTGATACCACGCAGGGCCGCGAATTGCAATGCTTCGTAGGCCGGCACGCACTCCGAAAAAGAACACTATGCCGAGCAGCGCAATGTTGAACACATATGCAGTGGGCATAAATAAATATTCCTCTGAGGATACGCCACCCCACGCAATATAGGGAAACGGAAATCCAAATGCGGCCTGCGAGGGGCCGTCATCTTGGACATTGCAATATGGCGACGACCATTCCGCAGTGCAAATGGAATTTAATATTATTGCAAAACAAATCGCCCAGGAGCCAGCAACGATCTTTTTAATCATATTTGTCATTGTGATGGAAATCGACTGACCGGTCCTCGAATGACCGCACGTTGTCGACCCACAAGAGACATTGGCCTTCACCGATATCCTCATTTGGTACGTTCGAGTATTTTTTTTGCGCGTTCATTGGCATCGACCACTTTGCTTTGTATTTGCATCCACTGCGCTATGTCGGACGCGGCGGATTCACATAGCGCTTTTATTTCGTCGGCACTACCTGTCGAAAAGTAGCGGTCGAATTTTTCCAAACTCGACTTCGGCGGGCCGTTTCTCTCCAAATCGTCAATCGAAGTCAACATCTTATTAGCGTTGTCTGCGGGAAGACCGCTCGCAATTGCACGCACGTTTGTAATGAATTGGCGTTTGTACGCTTCTAACGCCGTTGAGCGCGTGGCGTTTGGTCCTGGGCACTTCTGATCCAGCGCCGCGAACCATAGGTAACTTCCTACCGACGGATCGACGTCGCTTGGTATCACTGGAGCCTTGTCGTCTGCGGAATTTGCGATCGGCGCGCAAACAACTAGAATCGCAAAAAGCAATTTTTTCAAGGGTAGGCCAAGAGTTCGGAAATGATATTCAACCCATCCAGCCAAGGCTAAGTTGCTACGACAACATCAGATTGGAGGCGCGCACGATAGTCCGAAAACGGCTGTCGATTCCAGTCATTGGTACCGCCAAAGCATGGTAGCACCTTCCGCCGCACCGCACAAAATATAGCAATATCGCGAGCTATCAACATTTCCGTTTGGCAATGTTGACCGCGTCCGGCGGGGGAATGTGACGTGACGTTTGTTGGCAGGTTCTTGACGCGAATCGGTGGCAACTTTCAAATGCGAAGGCCCGGCAATTTGAAATATGAACGGCTGGCAGGATCGATGCGAATATGCAATATTCGAGAATCATGCTGGCGCTCGATCAACCATGGTCGATTGGGTTGCATGTAACCTCCGCCATGTTACTTTTTAAAAGCCGTTCACAAATTCCATGAATTGAGCCCGCTGCTTTTTATTGAGCCGATGCAACTTGATTAGCAATTGCGCTTCATCTTCCGTGACGGCATAAAAATATGCGGCGGGGACGTTTAGTATTTCCCCAAATCTTTCGACCAACGCAAAATCGGGCACTCGCTTTCCCAGTTCGTAGCGGTTCATGCGCGTGCTTGCCGACATCTCGTCTAACCCGGCATCGAATCCGAGCTTTTCTTGCGATAGGCCGGCAGCGATCCGAGCCTGTTTCAAACGCTTTGCGAATACGGACATATTTGTCTTTGTGCATACAAAGGCGAATATCGTCGGCGGTTTTGCTGTACAAAATACTACCGTATCGGTAGTATGTGGCGACGCTTCCAGCATTTCAGGTAGCAAATGAATGGATATTTGCAATTGCGGATTGATGAATCGCCAATGCCGCGCACGCCGTCATGCTGGGCGCACCAATTACTGTATGACTATTCAACGGAGGAGGAGCGCATGCCCATTGAACTTGAGTCGGGTCATTTACAACTGACGGACGAGGAAATTCCCCGTTACCGGCTTGCCGCCGCACTGGTGTCCAATGCATTCAGGGATAGCATTCCCCTGCACGGACCGATGACCTGTTCACAATTCGTTAGCCTTCATCTTGCGCAAAGTATTGTGAATGGCGACGACGGATTGATGCATGAGATTACGGCAATGATCGAGAACGAAATCGCGAAGCGCGGGCGTCTACATTAGCCATTCCCCGTATTATTTTCACTCTTTAACGAACATGTATACGCATCGCCATCCTGACTGGATGCCACATAAAACCGCGCCAAAATTGCGCCACAGTCCCAATGGCCCGCACAAATTTACCAAGACGCCAAAAGCCTATTGACAAAAAAATTTCTATCGGATTATACTGGGCGCACTCTCAGTCGTTACGTCTTACGTAACAGCCCTTGAGTAGCTGGCAACAGCGCCCTTAGCCGTTCGGCTCCACCGGTAGTGTGGGACGGCGTCCACGAAAGTGGATCTGGAGTTTTCATACTTACTTCACCCTTCAGGGATATTTCATCCCCGAAGGGGCATGGTGTATCCCTTTATTCGTTTTGCTTAAAGGAAACCATCATGTCCGCCATTGAAAATCAGGCTCAATCCAACAATTACATCAATCTGACCACCGAAGGTATCGGGTACTTGTCTCGTGTCCGTAGCGTGACGCCAAAGCGTTCCAAGGAAAGTTTCTTGGCATGCACGGTGAACGCCATGCACGGAAACAAGGACGATAAGGACGGGATTCATTACGTCAAATTCGATTGCCGCGTAAGCGGAGCAAAAGCAATCGAAGTGGTCGAACGGCTGATGGAAGCCGCAAACGACAAGAACGACAAAGTTCTTGCTTCATTCAAAATCGGTGACTACTACATCGACACCTTTACGTACGACAAAGGTGACAAGGCCGGACAAACCGGTACGGTATTGAAGGGTCGTTTGCTGCGCGTTAATTGGGCGAAAGTGAACGGCGAAAAAGTCTATGACGGTATTGCGGAAGCCAAGGCGAAAGCCGAGGCCGAAGCTGCCGAAGTGCAAGCTGACGCAGAATTACAGCGTACCGGCACCGAAGGCTGATTTGTCGCAAGTTGTACCCACCGGGGGAAATGATCCCCGGTGGGGGTGATTTCCCTGAAAATTATCTCGGGAGATCATCCATGTATGCAACGGAATTATTGGAAGCTTTTTCGAACGTCGTGAAAGATGTGCGTATTTGGGCGCTATGCGTCACGCTGTCGCAGGTCATTGCGATTGCTATCGTATTTCATCGCTGACGTTTGATGCCTTACCCGGAAGGGTGGGGCTTCCACCAATAGGTAGCGTGCCTATCTATCGGTGGAAGTCCCATCGCGAACGTTAAGGAGAAAGTCATGGCAACCGATAAAACCACACCTGTATACGGCAACAGCTTTCTTCGCTTTTTGGCAAGGTCTGGGGTTCCGTTTGAAGAAGCGCGCTGGTTGCATCTGAAGATGGTCGGCGGCGGTGTAAACACTGCCGCCGATCTGAACCGGTTGCAATCGATTCTTGATCTCGATCAGGGAGCGCAAGCGATTCTTTTTCAAGTGAAAATTTCCGTGCCGGAAATGGCTTGTGTATAAAGAAGGGGGCGGGCACAAGCCGCCCCCGAAACCATCAAACGGAACAGCAGGGAGCGTGCTTCGGTCAACATCCATTCATTCATGGTGGATGCTGACCGAAGCATGAGTTCCGAATTGTTCCAGTGTTGCGTGTTTCTCTGTAAATAAATACGTGCCCTTAGTATAGCCATCCAGCCTCTGAAAGATGGCAGCGCAAGCTGAGGTTTTCTTGTGATCGGGACTCCCTGGCGTCCAAGGCAACTCAACTAGGCTAGTTAGGTCCCTCGTTACAGTAGCCGATCCTCTATCTTGTCGAGGCGTGAACATCGCCTCGATCCCCCTTCAGACTGACTCATTGCGAGGCAGTCGTCAATCGCCCTTGCGGAGACATTCCTCCCGCCTGGGTTGAATCTCCGTCGGGTTTTTATTCTCGATAGGAGCTTCAATCATGTCATTGCAAATACCCGGAAAACTCATTGTACAAGTAAGAAATGGCAGTCGTGGCGCTTTCTCTGTCGGCGATTTGATTACCTCGGTCGGCAGCTTCAAGGTGAAAGACCAGTTCCTGGATCAATTCGCCGAAGGCATCTACGAGGGCGAATTCACGGTCGCATCGATCTATCCATCCTGCTACACGTATCGCGGCAGCATCACCACCGAGATACGCGCCAAGGTGGTGGATTACATCCTGGCGACCGCCGAAGAAGTTGCGGTGGCCCCGGATGCAGAACCGGACCCGATCGATCAACAAGGCGGCAGCAGCGCCTATGAAGAAGCAGCGAAGAGCGAAGCGGCCCCAGCGCAAAAACGCAAGGAGTCGAAGAGCAATGAAGCAAATGCGACAGCAGGTAAAAATGTAGCAGCGGATAAGCCGATGTTGGCGGACCTGTTTGATGCAGAAATTATCGCGGCGATTACGTCTGGAAGTCCCGTCAAGCTTGATCCGACAATCGACAGACAGAAGTTCCGCGCGCAACGGGATTACTTGAAGAATGTTTGCAAACCTGCTTACGAATTCAAGTCCCTGGAACAAACCTGGTATGTGGAGGGAACTCAGCCATAGCACTGGAATATTGGAGGCCCGCGAGAGCGGGCTTTTCAAAGGAAGCGCCTCTTTGGAAAGCCTGTTTTTGGGCTGATGCAGGGGTGTACGGCCACCTGAATGCCGAGCCGTTGAGCGCAAGCGACTCAGTTGACGTAATGCCTTGGTCTCCATGGAGGCATGTCGATGATGCGAATCGCCGATCGGAGATTTTTTATCAAAACGAAATCGGACGCTTTGGCTGGTTCGTTTTTTCAACCAACTAACAGATAGAAATTGGGAAATTTGACATGACGGATAGCACGGTATTTTTCACAACATCGATGAGCGATGAGCAGGCGGCGCAACTTGCGCAGTTTGCCAAGCGATCGACATTTGATACTTTTTACGCTTTCACCGAAGCCCATTTGCCGCATGAGGAACGTCAGCGGCGCGCTTATTTAATGATCGCCGGCATCGAGGCGGTTCAGCGGGCACTTGCCAGCATAGGCTTTGCGCCACGATAACGCGGATGAATCACTTATCTCTATTGCCTTCCCCGGAAGGGCTTTTCCTGAGCGCCATTACCGGCGTTCAGGAAAAGTGTCATACCGCTGTCGGCCGGTATAGCCGACGCCCACTGTTTTGCCAGTTTTCTCAAAACCGGAGTCCATGTCATTCGGTTCCACCTGCAGTTGGGGGATGACCGCCAATTCATCGGCGCTGGAATGCAGTATCTATTTTTACCTTGCCGGGAAGTATTGTCCCGTCAAGGGCGGCTTCCTACTCTCTAATTATTGAATATAAAGAGGTCGTTACCATGCTGATAGGAAATATGAACACGCCGTATGGAAAAGCACAGATTCACATCGGTCGCTATCCGGTAAAAAAGGCGATTTCAGTGCAACTGATCGATAGCGAAAACGGCTATGAGCCGCTTGGCACGCTCTCCGTCAATTTGCCGGAAAAAAACCACCTGCTTGGTGCCTGTGAGTTTTTTGCCAAAATTTGGAATGAAAATGCGAGTTTGATACGGCCTGCTTTGAAATCGGGATTTTTTGTTGACACCGGCAGAACAGTGCCAACCGGATTCGTCTATGCGTCCATATGGCGGTTGAATGTCGACGGTGCAATCTTGGGAAAAATTTAACTCGCAACACGAGTCTCCTCTTCGGAGGGGCCTTTCTTGAACGTCGATGTCGGCGTTGAAGAAAGGACGGTGTAACACCGCTGTCGGCCGGTATAGCCGACGCCTTATGTTTTGCCGGTTTTCTCAAAACCGGCGCCTGCGTCATTCGGTTCCACCAGTTGTGAGGGGTGACCACCAGAGCATCGGTGCTGGAATACCATTTTTACTTAACCTGCCGGGAAGTTTCGTCCCGTCAGGGGCGTGCTTCCTTTTCCGAGGTCGTTGGCGTCGCAGTTTGTACATATTGCGCCGACGATTTTGCTTAAAGGAGATTTGTCATGCAATCGCAAAACCAGTCTTTCAATCGTCAATCCGCTGAGTCAGGCCGCAGTAACGTCAAGCAGTTCCCGACGCCTGAACCAGTCAGCTCGAATCCGTTCGACCAGGTCAACAAGTTTGATCTGGCCCAATGGAATCAAATCGTGGCGGACATTTCCAAACCGGAAGTGGCCAAAGCGGTAATTCTTGTCATGGATCAGAGGGACTCGCTGAAAGCGCTTTTCCCATCGGTGTATGTGCGCGCGCATCAAACGTGCATCACCGCCGAAAGGAAAGCGCAGAACCGCATCAAACGACTCGCCACGGCCAGAAGGATAGGCGCTGGCGCGATCGCGATGCTGCGGATCGCATTGGCCCGGACGGTAGCTGCTTACGCGGCGAAATCCAGCCAACGGCGCTTGTTCTGATCAGTCTTCTATTTGCCCAACCGGGGAACACCATCCCGGCTGGGTCTGGTGTTCTCCCTGTCGCTTAAAGGAAAACACCATGATTCAACTGCGCACTTTTATCACCGACGCGCAATGGCAAAAAAGGCAGCATCAACAATTGCTGGCAATGGCGGCGGACGTGGAGATGGCCCGGAAGCTGGTCGATAAGCTGGATGCAAATCCGGATTTGAGGCAAGGCTTGTGGGACGTGTATTGCTCTGCGAAGCGCACGCTTGGCGAACTGGACGGCTAATCCTGCGGGATCAATTCGTCTTCCAGAAGACTGCGAAGCAATGTTGCTTCCGCAGTCTCCTGGTCATGCAAGGAAATGTTCTGGTGTAGATAGTCATTGTA
>JBIODP010000120.1:0-7113 GCA_044445195.1 Burkholderiales bacterium
ACTGTTAAGTTCGCTTTGCAGCAAGTTGCCGCAAACAACCCTAACTTATTGAATTTAAAGGAGTTTGTATGAACCTTCGTCCTTTGCACGATCGCGTCATCGTCAAGCGCCTCGACCAGGAAACTAAAACTGCGTCCGGCCTTATCATCCCTGAAGCGGCTGCTGAAAAGCCGGATCAAGGCCAAGTATTGGCCGTAGGCAACGGTAAGATCCTGGATGACGGCAAAATTCGTCCCCTCGACGTTAAAGTCGGCGATCGCGTACTCTTCGGCAAATATTCAGGCCAAACCGTCAAAGTCGACGGCGATGAAGTGATGGTGATGCGCGAAGAAGACATCATGGCGATCGTCGAAAAATAATCCGCATATCCAACGAATACTAAGGAGTTATTAACATGGCAGCTAAAGAAGTTATTTTCGGCGACGCCGCCCGGGCCAAAATGGTCGAAGGCGTCAATATTCTCGCCAACGCGGTTAAAGTCACCCTGGGCCCTAAAGGCCGTAACGTCGTGCTGGAGCGCTCGTTTGGCGCCCCGACTGTTACCAAGGACGGCGTTTCGGTAGCCAAAGAAATCGAACTCAAAGACAAGCTCATGAACATGGGCGCACAAATGGTCAAGGAAGTTGCTTCCCGTACCAGCGACAACGCAGGCGACGGTACCACTACCGCTACCGTACTGGCTCAAGCCATCGTGCGCGAAGGCATGAAGTTCGTTGCTGCCGGCATGAATCCGATGGATCTGAAGCGCGGTATCGACAAGGCTGTGGCCGCTACGGTTGGAGAACTGGTCAAGATCTCCAAGCCATGCACCACCACTAAAGAAATCGCCCAAGTCGGTTCGATTTCGGCCAACAGCGACACTTCCATCGGCGATCGTATCGCTGAAGCGATGGAAAAAGTCGGCAAGGAAGGCGTCATTACCGTTGAAGACGGAAAATCCCTGAACGATGAACTGGATATCGTCGAAGGTATGCAATTCGACCGCGGCTATCTGTCCCCGTACTTCATCAATAGTCCAGAAAAGCAAGTCGCTATCCTGGAAAACCCGTTCGTCTTGTTGTACGACAAAAAAATCTCCAACATTCGCGATTTGCTGCCGGTGCTGGAACAAGTCGCCAAGGCCGGCCGGCCGCTGCTGATCATCGCTGAAGACATCGAAGGCGAAGCTCTGGCAACGCTGGTCGTCAATAATATTCGCGGTATCCTGAAGACTTGCGCTGTCAAGGCTCCGGGTTTCGGCGACCGTCGCAAAGCCATGTTGGAAGACATCGCTATTCTCACAGGCGGTCAAGTGATCGCGGAAGAAGTTGGCCTGACGCTGGAAAAAGTCACGCTGACCGATCTCGGCCAAGCCAAACGCATTGAAATCGGCAAAGAAAACACCACGCTGATCGATGGCGCAGGTCAAGCTGCCAACATCGAAGCCCGCGTCAAG
This sequence comes from Burkholderiales bacterium, assembly GCA_044445195.1. Classification (GTDB taxonomy): domain Bacteria; phylum Pseudomonadota; class Gammaproteobacteria; order Burkholderiales; family Burkholderiaceae_D; genus PKWO01. The sequence continues at coordinate 1,436 of JBIODP010000120.1, forward strand.
CAAGTGCGCATTCAAATCGAAGAAGCGACTTCCGACTACGATCGCGAAAAACTCCAGGAGCGCGTTGCAAAACTCGCCGGTGGCGTGGCTGTGATCAAAGTCGGCGCCGCTACCGAAGTTGAAATGAAAGAAAAGAAAGCACGCGTGGAAGATGCGTTGCATGCAACGCGTGCCGCAGTTGAGGAAGGTGTCGTTCCGGGCGGCGGCGTGGCGCTGTTGCGCGCGCGAGCCAACATCAAAATCAAGGGCGACAATCCTGACCAGGATGCCGGCATCAAGATCGTTCTGCGTGCATTGGAAGAACCGTTGCGCATGATCGTGCAAAACGCTGGTGAAGAAGCTTCGGTCGTCGTTGCCAAAGTTCTCGAAAGCAAAGATGTCAACTTCGGGTACAACGCTGCCAACGGCATTTACGGCGACCTGGTTGAAATGGGTGTGCTGGATCCAACCAAAGTGACCCGTTCGGCATTGCAAAATGCCGCATCGATCGCTGCGCTGATGCTGACGACCGATTGCATGGTTGCTGAATTGCCTGAAGACAAACCAGCCGGCGGCGGTGGCATGGGCGGTATGGGTGGCATGGGCGGTATGGGTGGCATGGACGGCATGATGTAATTTGCCGGCATTCCGGCGCGGTCCAGACCGCACTGGAATGCTGCGCTACCCTGCGCAAAAAACGCCTCGGTTTTCCGGGGCGTTTTTGTTTTTGGCAGAATCCGTGCAAACCAAGCTGCACGCGTTATTGGTTTTTCTTGATGGAGATTTGTTCTTCATTCAACAAAAATGCCGAAAAAATCAATTCTTCCAGCTTTTCTGCCGCATGTCGGTTGAAAATCGCGGCGTCGACAAGTCGCTCAATGGTGCTTTGAATTTCCATGCCGATCAATGGGAATGGCAGTTTCTCCAAATTGCCGCGCAGGACTTTATGTGTCGAGAACTTCTTTTTGAAAATGTATTGAAAGACGGTCGAGTTCAGAAACGCAAGAGCCGTCTTGATACCGATGCCGGGAATGGATGGGATTAAAATATTCGCGCTATTCAGCGTCAAACATTGCCTGTCATCGTAAGCAAAGACAAGTTTTCTGGAAATGAACTTGTAAACGAGTTTTTCCGGGGCTCTAAAATATCTCTCGGGAGCCATTTGTTGAAAGACCCCCGGAGTAAAACGAATGAACGATTTTGGCTCTTCCAGATAATAGGGATGCACCTCGCTTCCCCTGAGAACAGCTTCGGCGCCGCGCTCGTTCGACTCCAGCACCCATTTTTTATTATCTCCCGTGACGATGCCGAGAGCCCACTCGGCATTGTGCAATAGCGTCGCATGCCTTACCGAGAACAGTTTATTTAGCAAAGCTTCGTCGCGCGATTCCGTGTCGACATCAAATGCAAAATAGGCATTGTTCATGAATCTATCTTGCGCAATGCAATCGGTATTTCCTTTTCTTTCCACCGAAACAAAAGATCCTGCACCTTCCTCCTTGATCAGATCAAGACAAATCACAGGCGTATAAACGCCCGTAAACTGCCTGCCAAGCATCGTTATTTTCGATATCCTTGTTTTGCTCAGGATCAGCTCCCTGATGTCGGCGTGGATTTTTATTTTGAGTATGGATTCCGGCAAAAGGAATGACAGCCGGCCGCCTGTTCGAAGCAGTCGAATCGACTTCTCCAAAAACAATGAAAAGGTTTCCCCGGATTTAATTTTTTCCGAGAACGTGCCTTTGGATGCAGCATTTTTATAGGCGCCCCACGGCGGATTGGTCGCTATCGCGTCAATCTTTCCAGCCAGGCCGCCGGTCTGGACAAAAAAACTCTCCGTTGCAGACTCCGACAGCGCGTCCATGCAAAATATATTGGGTGAAAAATCCTGGTTTTTAAATGCCATCAACACGTTTATCCGCGCAATGTTCGCTGCGATTTTGTCGCAATCGAATCCAACTATATTTTCCGGGGCCAATCTGAATTTTTTTGCTGCCATCAACAAGTATTTTCCGGACCCGCAACAAGGGTCGAGAAATGCCTTTATCGGGACATCGATATGAGACAGCGCCTCTTCGACTAGTTTCGATGGCGTGTAATAGGAGCCTTGCGCCGATTTGTTGCCTACAATAACAATACTTTGATAAAGCAGCCCTAAAAAATCATCGGCGTCATGCGGTTCGAACAGCGCATATAGATGGTTATATCGAATATTTTCCCGGAAAACAGGAAGCGACGACCGCCATGCATGCATGGCCAATTTCACCGATTGTCTTGCCCATCCGGCGTATGCATCCAGATTGAATGGATCGCTGTTGCTTTCCTTCCTGACTTCGTCATTGAGCTCCAGTAAACGAAGCGCAGCGAGGAAAATGACAGCTTCGGATTCCAGCGCATCATCCTTGACGATGGCAACCAGGCTGGAAATATGCGCTATCAAGTCTGGGTTGCCGGCATATTCTTCCGGCAAAAAATTGTTCACGGCCCTGGCTTTATTGGCGCGTGTTTTCAGCCTTCCAAAAGAGCCGGAATTTATCTTGTCTTGCAGACTCGACACGGACTCTTCCGAGAACAGAAGAGGATGGGCCGACACGGGCTCAATGTGCCCTGCCTTTGCCCAATTCCTGATGGTTGCAGACGATACGGCCATCATTTCGGCGGCGCGATCCAGGGATAGATGCTGTATTTCGTCGATATCCGGCATGCGTTGCAGGAGCTTTCGAGTCATGATGTGCTACAACCCCTCATCCGCCTCATCCTGCTCCGGTTCCGGCTCCAACGCCAGCGAAGGGGGCAACTGGTACGAAGCCAACAGAGCGACCCGGCTTACCGGCGTCTCCAGGCTGATACGCCCCAGCGCGCCACTACGGTAATCCTGCAACAAGATGTGTGCGGCTTTTTCCAGATCTACGCCGCCGCCCTTGAGCAGAAAGCCCCGACGCAGGGCCACCCCCTCCACCACGCTGACGCCATCCATGCCGTCAGTCGAGAAACCGTAACGGGCACTGATCAGCGATGCGTAGCGCGCCAGAAGCAAGTCGGCAAGAAAGGTCGCCACTTCTTCCTCGATCAGCGCATTGATGCCGATTGCATGGCTGGCCGCCAGCATCAAACCGTCGCTGGGATGAACAATCTTCGGCCACAGCAAGCCTGGGGTATCGGTCAGCACCATGTTATTGCCCAAATACAGCCGCTGTTGTGTTTTGGTGACAGCCGGCTCGTCGCCGACCTTGGCGACGCGTTTTTTGAGCAACGCATTCATCAGCGTCGATTTGCCGACATTGGGAATACCCATGATCATCATGCGCAACGGCTTCAATGCGGTGCCGCGATGCGGCGCAATTTTCAGGCAAAGGTTCGGGACTTTGGCGACGTCGGCCGGTCGTTTGCAACTCAGCGCCGCCGCATGCACATTTTTTTGCGCGTTATAGTATTCGAGCCAAGCCTGGGTGGCAAGCGGATCGGCGAGATCGCTCTTGTTGAGGATTTTCAGGCAAGGGCGCTGGCGGTGTATCCGCAACTGCTCGATCATCGGATTGCAACTAGCCTCAGGCAACCGGGCGTCCAGCACCTCAATCACCAGGTCGGTCTTCTCCATGGCTTCCGCCGCCTTCTTGCGGGCGGCGTTCATGTGACCGGGGAACCATTGTATGGACATGCTTCACTTACGTTGCGTCAATCAAGCCGCTATTTTACTCGCTGGCGAATGCGTTGCCTTGCAAGTTCGCTGGGACAGGTAAGGCGCCTTAAAATAAATGCTTAATCCAGCCCGGCCAATACCATCAAATGCGCCACTACGCTACGGCTCAGCGCCGATAAATTGTAGCCGCCCTCCAGACAACTGACGATGCGACCGTGCGCATAGTGCCGGGCAATCTCCATTATTTGTTCAGTGATCCAGATATAGTCAGCCTCCACCAACCCCAATTGCCCGAGTTCATCTTCCCGATGGCTATCGAAGCCGGCGGATATGAAAATCATTTCCGGCTTGTGCGCATGCAAGGCCGGCAACCATTTCTCAGTGATCAGTTCGCGTATGGCGGCGCCCTTTGTGTAGGCCGGAACCGGGATGTTGACCATATTGGGCAGATTTTGCGACTCATTGCCTGCGCCGGAATACGGGTAGGATGGATGCTGGAAAAAGCTCACCATCAATACCCTCGGCTCGCTGGCAAAAGCGGCTTCGGTGCCATTGCCGTGATGAGCGTCGAAATCGACAATCGCCACGCGCTGCAATCCATGCACGTCCAACGCATGCCTGGCTGCAATCGCCACATTATTGAACAGGCAAAAGCCCATCGGCTCGGAAGGGGATGCATGATGACCGGGTGGACGGATGGAGCAAAACGCATTATCGATTTCGCCGCCGATAACCGCATCGGTAGCGGCAATCGCTGCGCCTGCAGCCCGCAACGCCGCCCGCCAACTATGCGCATTAAGCGACGTATCCCCATCCAGCGGGTAATACCCGGTATATTCGCCATGCGGCGGCGGCACGTTATCGCGCACTAATGCGATCGCTTCGGCGGTATGCACGCGTCCGATTTCTGCCATGTCGGCTAAAGGCGCCTCCCGGTATTCCAGCAAACCGCTGATGCGGCTGGCGATCAATTGATCCTCGATTGCCTGCAGGCGCTCCGGCGTCTCAGGATGCCAAGCTCCCATTTCGTGGAGTTTGCAATCGGGATGCGTGTAGAAAGCTGTGGTCATGGTTTCAGTTGGATAATGCACTATCGCACTGCCACACTGCCGCACTGCCGCACTGCAACAATTCTGGTTCTCGCATAGAATCGGTTAAGCTGGGTAAACCAAAAACTGCCTGATCACGCCGTTTTGATACAAGAATCTTGTATGCTTTGAAATTTAACAAAGTTTATACAAAATAGCAATGCGGTTCGCAGACCGGCAGTCTGCGTTTGGATAGTATGTCCGATCTCACTGATCTCACCACGGAAAATTCCATGTTTGCCAAAGTCCATGCAGTCGCCCAACAAGTCAACCAGATCTTGGTCGGCAAAGAGTTACAAGTCCGGCAATCGCTCGTATGCCTGTTGGCGGGTGGCCACTTGCTGATCGAAGACATCCCCGGCGTTGGCAAAACCACGCTGGCCCATGCATTGGCCGTTGCACTCGGCCTGAAATTCAACCGGGTCCAGTTCACCAGCGACTTGTTGCCTGCGGACGTGATTGGCATCTCCATCTTCGACCGCGAAAAGAATGATTTCATCTTTCATCCCGGCCCGATTTTTACCCAAGTGCTGCTGGCCGATGAAATCAACCGCGCCCCGCCCAAGACGCAGTCTGCGTTACTGGAAGCGATGGAGGAACGGCAAACTACCGCTGATGGCGTGACGCGCGAATTACCGCAGCCCTTCTTTGTCATTGCCACCCAAAACCCTACCCACCAGATCGGTACTTTTCAACTGCCTGAGTCCCAGTTGGACCGGTTTTTGATGTGTCTGTCGCTGGGATATCCCGATGCAACGGCGGAACGCGCGCTGCTGTTGGGAGAAGATCGCCGCGCCTTGCTGAAAACCATGGGCAGCGCCATGCAACCGGAAGAATTATTGGCGGCACAGGCGCTGCTCGGGAAAATTCACACATCGCCGGCCCTGATCGATTACGTCCAGGCATTGGCCCATGCATCGCGCACCGGCGGCCTGTTCGCCGAAGGATTGAGTCCACGCGCCGCCATCGCG
>JBIODP010000121.1:0-7023 GCA_044445195.1 Burkholderiales bacterium
ATCCAAGTTCGAAGAGTTCAACGTGCGCGGGTCGGTCACGCAGATCAATCCCGGCCCGGTGGTCACCACTTTCGAGTTCAAGCCCGAGGCGGGCGTAAAATATTCGCGCATCACCACCTTGAACGAGGATCTGTGCCTGGGACTGCAAGCCGAATCGGTCCTGATCGAGCGCATTCCGGGCAAGCCCACGGTCGGCATTGGGATCGTATTGCGCATCGTTGCTGACTTGGGCTTGGGCTTGTTCGTCGCAGAAAAGCAGGACTCGAAGGCAGTGTCGGATTTCATCCGGCTGCGTCCATACGATACCGGTAGGATCAAATAATGCGTCTCGAGGTCTACTGCCAAGACGAGATGGCCGGCTGGCTGGAACACGACCCGGACAACAACCTGTTCGCCCTCAGCTATGCGCCAAGCTGGCATGCGCAGCCGCTGGCTTATCCGCTCAGTCCACATCTGCCCTTGGATCCGGTCGAAGGTCAAAGCGCCGAAGCGCATAGCGCGATCGTGCGCCAGTTTTTCGAAAATCTCCTGCCTGAGGGTACGGCACTCGACGACGCCGCAGCAGCCAACAGATTATCAAAAAGCAACCTGGTCGGGCTCATGCTCGCCCTCGGCAAAGAAACAGCCGGCGCCTTGCGCATCCAGTTGGGCCGCGACGCCACGGACGGAGAAATGGCTGTCACGCCTATTGAGCCCGAGCAGAAATACCGCCACTTGTCGCCAGAGGAATTGTCGGAGCGCATTCGTGCTCGGCCGGCCATGCCATTTTCCGTCTGGGACGGGAAGGTCCGCCTTTCCATCGCCGGCTTCCAAGACAAGATTGCCGTCCTGAAGACCGATGAAGGATGGCACCTGGCCGAAGGACGCGGGCTGGCCTCGACCGTCATTCTCAAGCCGGAGCCGATAAACCCTCGCCTCGCCGGGCTGACCACAAACGAATTTTTCTGCATGCGACTTGCGTTGCATGCTGGGTTGCCCGTGGCGAATGTGCGCCTGGTGCATGTGCCGGAGCCAGTCTTGGAAATCACCCGCTTCGATCGGGAAACAACCGCCAACGGCATCCTGCGGCGCCATGTGGTCGACGGTTGCCAGGCGCTGGGCATTTCGGTCGGAATGAAATACGAACGGCCTTACGGTGACACGAAGGAAGTGAGGCACATCAGGGACGGCGCCTCTCTGCCACGCCTATTCGGGCTTTTGGACATAACCAACCGGCCGGCGGCGCAGCGTCTGGCCTTGCTGCGCTGGGCACTGTTCCAGATTCTGGTCGGCAATGCTGACGCGCACGCCAAGAATCTATCGTTCTTCGTCAGTGCTATCGGAACATATCTTACGCCCGCGTACGACGTGGTCTGCACGCTCGCCTACGCCGACTCACAAATAGATGACAATTTCGCAATGGCGATCGGCGACGCTTTCACGGAGGGAGAATTGACAGCCTATGAATGGGCCCAATTCGCGGCAAATTGTCGATTGTCGCCGCGCCTGGTCTCAATCGAGATGCTGAATCTGGTGCATCGGATCCGCGACCGCTTGCCGGTGGTTCGCGCCGAGGTGGTTGCCGCTGGCGGGCAGGCCCCTGTCGTGCAGCGCGTCGTGGATGTTGTCAACCGCATGTGCTTGAGGCACGAGCAGCTTGCGAGGCTAATCGTCGAGGTCGATACGGATCAATTTCCCGACTAAGACACGCCGTCGCGATGAGAGCACAGGCCCTCAAGAGTGTGTTTTGCTCGCCTCCATTTCCTCAGTAATTGCGATTTGGTGTGCAAGGAGCTTGCGCCGGCTTTTTTTTATTTCCCTTGACGGGTCAGATGCCGATCCAATTGATTGGCAAACATTTGCCGGTCAGCCTGACTAAGCGGTTCCGGGCCGCCGGTATCGACGCCGCTGCTGCGCAATTCGTCCATAAAGCTGCGCATGCTCAAAAATTCCTGAATATTGTCCCGGGTGTAAAACTCGCCTCTCGGATTGAGCACATACGCCCCCTTCTGTAGCGCATCGGCTGCCAGCGGGATATCGGCGGTAATCACCAGATCGCCGGCTTGCGCCAGACGCACGATTTCCTGATCGGCCACATCGAATCCAGACGGCACCTGAAGCGCCTTGATAAACCGCGAGGGCGGCGTCCGCAACAATTTGTTGGCAACCAGCGTTACATTGATTTCCAGCCGTTCGGCAAGCCGAAACAGGATATCCTTGATAACGCCGGGGCAGGCGTCGGCATCGACCCAGATTTGCATAAGCGGCTTTCTTGTCAAATCTATCTAACGGTAACTATTCAGCCGCTGGTGCGAGTGCGGAGTGCGTTTTGGGAAAGAGACAGCGCGAGCGATCCAATGAAGTTCGAGCGGAGTGCGCATGACGACAATAGCCAGCGGTAATGAGCCCGTCTAATAAAAGACGCGATCTTTCCCAAAACGCACTCCGCACTCGCGCCAGCGGCTGAATAATCACGGTTAACGAAGCACAGCATTACATGCCGTCGATTCACACCGGTTGCTGCTCCCACAGCTCACCATTCGGCCCGGTGCGCGGGACGACCACGCCGAAATGCATGTAGGCCGCCGGCGTCGCTATGCGGCCGCGCGGCGTCCGCTGCAAAAATCCCTGCTGGATCAAATAGGGCTCCAGCACATCTTCTATCGTATCGCGTTCTTCGCCGATGGCAGCCGCCAAATTGTCGAGGCCAACCGGGCCGCCGCCAAACTTGAATAGCACCGCTTCCAATAACTTGCGGTCCATCACGTCGAAACCGACCGGATCGACATCCAGCATGACCAGCGCAGCGTCGGCCATCTCTTTGGTGATTTCGCCATTGCCTTTGACCTCCGCATAATCGCGCACCCGGCGTAGCAAACGGTTCGCAATGCGCGGTGTGCCGCGACTGCGCTTGGCGATTTCGAATGCGCCATCGCCGACAATGGGCGCCTGCAGCAGCGCCGCACTGCGGGTGACGATCTTGGTCAACTCTTGCGGGGTATAAAATTCCAGCCGCGCCACAATGCCGAAGCGGTCGCGCAATGGGTTGGTCAGCATGCCGGCGCGCGTGGTGGCGCCCACCAGGGTAAATGGCTGCAGATCGAGCCGCACCGAACGCGCAGCAGGCCCTTCGCCGATCATGATATCAATCTGATAATCCTCCAGCGCCGGATATAAAATCTCTTCGACCACCGGCGAGAGCCGATGAATTTCATCGATGAACAGCACATCGTTGGCTTCCAGATTGGTCAGCAGGGCCGCCAGATCGCCGGCGCGCTCCAGCACCGGGCCGGAGGTCTGGCGCAGATTCACGCCCATTTCACGCGCAATGATATGGGCCAGCGTGGTCTTGCCCAAGCCGGGCGGGCCAAACAATAATGTGTGATCCAGCGCTTCGCGGCGCTGACGCGCAGCGGTGATAAAAATTTCCAGTTGCCCGCGAATTTTTTCCTGGCCGACGTATTCATCCAGTTGCTTGGGGCGCAACGCCCGTTCGATCGCCTCTTCATTGGGCGATGCAGGCGTCGCTGCAATAATGCGCTGCTCGGTGAAATTGTCGGTTTGAATGCTCATCAACTACCCCTTGGACAAAGCCTTCAATGCCAGCTTGATGCCATCCGACACGCCGGAGCCGGCCGGAACCTGCTTTAATGCCAGCATTGCCTCCTTGTCGGAATAGCCGAGCGCCAGCAATGCATTCAGGATATCGGCAGTCGCCTCGCCATGCAACACGCCTGAGCCCAGGCCAGCCGCCAGATCGGCGCCCAGTTTTCCCTTCAATTCGAGCAACAGGCGTTCGGCAGTCTTTTTGCCGATACCCGGAATCCGGGTCAGTCGTCCGGCCTCTTGCAACGTGATGGCCTGCGCCAGATCCGGCACCGACATGCCGGACAGGATGGACAGGGCGGTTCGGGCGCCCACGCCTGAAATTTTGATCAGTTGCTTGAAAACATTGCGTTCTTCCGCAGTGCCGAAACCATAGAGCAAATGCGCATCTTCGCGCACCGCAAGGTGGGTCAGCAAGACCAGCTTTTCCCCCAGGCCGGGCAGGTTGTAAAAAGTGCTCATCGGCACATCGACCTCATAGCCGACGCCTTGGCAATCGACCAGCAATCGTGGTGGGTTTTTCTCAACTAGCGTTCCGGAAAGACGACCTATCATGGTGGCGCGACCCTGAAATGAATTGCTTGCATCATACAGGATGTCGGCTGCGCAAATGTCACTCCGCGACCTACCCTACCAGCCGCCCGCCGCGCATGCGCAAGCCTTTTTTTGCCAGACCGGGCGCCAGCGCGCCCAACCGCGCCAATGCCGCACCGCTATGCGCATGGCATATCGCCACCCCCAGCGCATCGGCAGCATCGGTGCTCGGCAGGCCGGAAAGCAGCAACAACCGTTGCACCATGTCCTGAACTTGCGACTTCTGCGCCTTGCCATGCCCGACGACGGCTTGCTTGACTTGCAGTGCCGTATATTCGGCAATGGCAAGGTCGGCGCCCACCAAGGCGCAGATCGCCGCGCCGCGCGCCTGGCCAAGCAACAGCGTCGACTGCGGGTTGACGTTGACGAAAACCTTTTCTATCGCCGCGCAATCGGGCGTATAGGTGCTGATAATTTCCGAAACGCCAACCAGGATAGTCTTCAGCCGCTGCGGCAAATCGGCATCGGACGTCTTGATGGTGCCCGACGCGATATAGGTCAGCTGGTTGCCCTGCTTGCGGATCACGCCAAACCCGGTTACACGCAGGCCCGGATCGATGCCGAGGATTTTCACGTCGACTATCTGCAACGGTCTTTAATGGCGGAAATGACGCACTCCTGTAAACATCATCACAATGCCCTGCTCATCGGCAGCATCGATCACCTCCTGATCGCGGATCGATCCGCCCGGTTGTATGACGGCGGTAGCCCCCGCCTGCACCACCACATCAAGCCCATCGCGGAACGGGAAGAATGCATCCGAAGCAACCGCCGAGCCGGCCAGGACCAACCCGGCATTCTGCGCCTTGATCGATGCAATGCGAGCGGAATCGACGCGGCTCATTTGGCCGGCGCCAACGCCCAGCGTCATGCCGTCGCCGCAAAACACGATGGCGTTCGACTTGACGAATTTTGCCACGCGCCATGCAAACATCAGATCTTGCAACTGCTGTTGGGTCGGCTGTTTTTTTGTCACTACTTTCAATTCTGCAATACCGACATTTTTGGCATCCGGCGACTGCACCAACAGGCCGCCACCGACGCGTTTGAGGTCGAACTGATTGACGCCGCCGCCCAACGGCACCTGCAGCAAACGCACATTCTGCTTGGTCTTGAAAATTTCCAGCGCTGAATCGGTAAACGATGGCGCGATCACCACCTCTACAAATTGTTTCGTCACTGCTTCGGCCGCATTGCCGTCCAGCTCGCAATTGAATGCAATGATGCCGCCAAATGCAGAAGTCGGATCGGTCTGCAGCGCCTTGCTATACGCCTCCAGCGCGCTGGAGCCCACCGCCACGCCGCAAGGATTGGCGTGCTTGAGAATAACGCAGGCCGTTTCGCCAAAGGTTTTCACGCATTCCCACGCAGCATCGCCATCGGCGATATTGTTGTAAGACAGCTCCTTGCCCTGCAACTGCGTATATTTGGCGAATGCTCCGTCGAATACGGCAGTATCGCGGTAAAACGCCGCCGACTGATGCGGATTTTCGCCATAGCGCATCTCCTGCACTTTTTCGAAGTGAAGATTGAGCGTGACAGGATAGGCGCTACGCGTGGCATGTTGCTTATCCTCTCCCAACGAAGTGAAGTAATTGGTGATCGCCCCGTCGTATTGCGCCGTGAGGGCAAATACTTTCTTTGCCAGCTCAAATTTGGTTTCATAGGACACGTCGCCCTGATTCGATCGCAACTCGGTCAAAATCGCGCCGTAATCCGCCGGGTCGCAGACGACCACCACGTCCTTGTGGTTCTTGGCGGCCGAACGCAACATGGCAGGACCGCCGATATCGATATTCTCGATCGCATCTTCCAGCGTGCACTGCGCTTTGGCGACCGTTTCCTTGAATGGATAAAGATTCACCACCACCATGTCGATGGCTGGGATCGAATGCCTCGCCAGCGCAGCGACATGCTCGACGAGGTCGCGGCGCGCCAAAATCCCGCCATGCACCTTCGGATGCAAGGTCTTGACGCGGCCATCCAACATCTCCGGAAATCCGGTGTAATCAGCCACTTCCGTAACCTTGATGCCATTGTCCGCAAACAGTTTGGCAGTACCGCCGGTAGACAGGATATGAACGCCCAGTTCGCTCAATGCGCGAGCAAAATCAAGAACGCCGGTTTTATCTGAAACGGAGATGAGAGCTTGTTTAATCATGATGAAAAATGCCGAAAGTGAAAGTGATAAGGTGAGAACGCATCAACCGTTTTAGGCCATCGGTCCATGCGTGCTTTTGCGTCTAACGCACTCCATTGTGCTGCATCTGAATTAATCCTGCGCTTAAATCAGTCCGTGTTGCTGCAATTTCTTGCGAAGCGTATTGCGGTTAATCCCCAGCATTTCCGCTGCTTGAGACTGATTGCCGTCGGCGCGCATCATAACGACCTCCAGAGTCGGTTTTTCTACAGTGGAGACCACCATCTCGTATACGTCTGATGGATGCTGCTCTCCCAGATCCTGGAAATATTTTTCCAGGCTTTTCTTAACGACGTCTTGAATGATGTCTTTGCTCATGCTATGCAGTAAATTGGTCCGGTTCAGAAATCAGGCAGCTAACTTTTGTTCTGCCAATCCGTATTGCAACCGCTCACCGTATGTCGACTGCGACTCAAAGAATGCAGAGACAGCCGCCAGTTGTTGCTCGCAATCTTCCAGTAAATTCATCCCCCGGCGGAACTCCTCGCCTCCGGGCAATTCGCGCACATACCAGCCTATGTGCTTGCGGGCAGTGCGCACTCCGATGAATTCGCCATAAAACGTATAATGCGCCCGCAAGTGCTCATCCATCAAGACTTGCACTTCGGACACTAATGGTGACGGCATATATTTGCCGGTACGCA
>JBIODP010000122.1:0-7021 GCA_044445195.1 Burkholderiales bacterium
GGCGCACGCTTTGCAGGAAGTTATAAGCGAGCAGCGGCTTGAAGACGTTCAGTTCAAAGTTGCCGGACGCGCCGCCGATGTCGATCGCCACGTCATTGCCCATTACCTGGCAGCACAGCATGGTCAGCGCTTCGCACTGGGTCGGGTTGACCTTGCCCGGCATGATCGAACTACCGGGTTCATTTTCCGGAATGCGGATCTCGCCCAACCCCGAGCGCGGCCCCGAAGCCAGCCAGCGTATGTCGTTGGCGATCTTCATCAGCGCAACGGCAAGCATCTTGAGCGCGCCATGGGCAGCGACGAGGCCGTCGTGCGCGGCCAGCGCGGCAAATTTGTTGGCGGCTTCGGTGCAAGGCAAGCCGCTGGCGCGGGCCAGTTCCGCCGCCACGCGGGAGCCGAACTGTGGGTGGGTGTTAAGGCCCGTGCCGACCGCAGTGCCGCCGATGGCGAGCGGGTATAGCGAAGACAGCGCAGCAGTGACGACAGATTCGGCGTGCTCGAGCTGGGCGACGTAGCCGGAAAACTCCTGCCCCAGCGTCAGCGGCGTCGCGTCCTGCAAATGGGTGCGTCCGATTTTGACGATGTCGGCAAAAGCGGCAGATTTTTCCGCCAGCGTTGCGCGCAGCCGGGCCAGCGCCGGCTGTAGCCGGCGGACGATGCCGAGCGCGGCAGCCAGATGCATGGCGGTGGGAAATACATCGTTCGACGACTGCCCGAGATTGACGTCGTCGTTGGGGTGCATGCGGCGCTTCATGCCGCGCTCGCCGCCCAGCAATTCCGACGCGCGGTTGGCCAGCACCTCGTTCATGTTCATGTTGGTTTGCGTGCCCGAACCGGTTTGCCAGACCGAAAGCGGAAACTCCTCACGATGCCGGCCGGCCACTATTTCACCGGCCGCCTCGATGATGGCCGCCGCCTTGTCTGCCGACAATAATCCAAGGTCGCAATTGACCCGAGCGCAGGCCGACTTGACCAGCGCTAACGCATGGATAAGTTCCTCCGGCATGCGTTCGCTGGAGATGGCGAAGTGTTCTAGCGAACGCTGCGTCTGCGCGCCCCAGAGCCGGCCGGCCGGCACTTCGATATCTCCGAAGGAGTCGTGTTCCATTCGCGTTGCTGGCATGGCGGCATCCTTTTTCAAAAAGCTCAAGAAACGGCGCCGGTCTTTATTTGACCGTATCCTCGCTGACGATATCGATGGCTGCCGCGCCCTTGTGGCGCAATTGAATATGATCGAATTTCCCCGGCACGGTCACGGTATGGCCCTCGACGGTGAAATTGAACGCTGCCGCACGCCCCGACGGATCCACTTCGACAATGTCAGGAACCGGCGCAGATTCGTTCAGCACGATGCGCACATCCTCGCTATCCCGCTTTACGCTCAGCGGATACAACACGCTGCGCGCATCGCCCTGTATCGCATAGGGCATTCTTTTGGGCGCCTGGACCGCGTTGTCGCAAGCGCTCAACATGCAGGCGCTCGACACGCACGCGACCAGCATGCAGGCCGTCGACAGCAGCAATGCGGCAGAAGAAATCGAATTCGTTGCATTGTTCAAGGCAAATCCCGCTTCATCGTTCAAGTCGTAAAATGAATCAAATCAGGTGCTGTTACGTCACACCCCTACACCATACTCTTATTGATAAGGCCGTGCATCAACCGCCTGCCCATCGTCATCGAATGTCTCGGCGACAGCCAGCGACGTGACGCCGATAGTTTTCAATGCATCGCGGATATCGACGATTTCAAACTGAAAGTCGCGGCTGATGCTCCACGGTTTTTCTGAAGATGCCAGCAGCGCGCCGTCGGCCGATGCATACAGATTTACCCGCAGCACCGTCTCATCTTCGCGGTCGACCGGGCCGACGATGGCGTTGGTGCTCGCACCGTCAATGGCGAGAGCCTGCAGGCTGCGGTTCAATTCGGAGAGCATCTGCAACATGCAATATTCGGCGATGCCCCGTTCTTTCCCGCCATGGAAAAGATCCTGATACAGAAAATCGATATGGACCTCCGTATCGCCGCCGACCAGACAGCGTTTCACGATCGGGGCAACCTGTTCCGTCCATCGCTCAAAACGGCCGGCGCGGGCATCGAAATAGGCATCGACGGCAGCGTCGTCATCGGGTATGCGATAAAACGGGTCGTCGGTCGCCTTCATGGCAAAGCCCAATAAAAAACGGAGTTCGACCGCAGGGTCGTCCGGCGCAAAATGGTTTTCCGCGCCACCGCTAAAACTGCGGTCGATGGCCGGCGTGGTTGCCCTCGCCTTCTTGTCCGTCATGGAAGCATGGGCGTCCCACACCATTTCATTGAGGTGGCAAAAGCTGATGCCTTCGATTTCGTCCGGATGGTAGGCGTGGTTGACCAGCACAACGGTCGCATCCCGGCTTTCCAGTTGCGCCTGCTGGAAGCTGGCGGTCAGCAAATCGAACGCTTCCTGATCGTTAAAGGATGGCTGATAATCGAGACCGCCGACTTTCTGCACGAACATTGGAATGATGAAGGCATTCACCTCGACGTTTTTACCATCGCTCTTGCCAACTTCGCGCCCGGTAACGATGACGCCCGACGCTTCTTCGATACGTTCCTTGAGCAATAGATAGGCGTCGATATCGGTATATCTTGCACGGTCGAGCGCCGCATAAAGCACAGCATCTTTTTTCTGAAAGAGCGTCTTTTTGATGAGTTTATTCAGATCGCCGTCTGTTTTCCGCAGCGCATCGGTCATCGTTGCGCCTTCCTCCTGCTCCGCTAACTCAACCGCAAGGCCGCACAATTTTTGCGTCAACGCCTCTTCCTGATCCTGGGATACAGCACGGTTTTTATGGGGAGGCGGTCGTTTATTTTTTGGCATGATGGCAGCTTTGATTCAATATTGGTTTTCAGTCCGGCGCGTCTCCCTTCAACGCTTCCGGCATGATTTCCTTCAACACCTCCTGCGCCGAACGGAACGCATCGACGGCAAGAGGCACCCCGCAGTATACCGTTGCATGCATCAATACTTCCCGAATTTCTTCGATGGTGGCGCCGTTATTGAGCGCGCCGCGCACATGCCCCTTCAATTCATGCGTGCGGCCCAGGGCCGTCAGCATGGCCAGCGTAATAAAGCTGCGGGTCTTGAAATCCAGCCCCTCCCGGCGCCAGACAGTCCCCCACGCATTGCGGGTGATGTATTCCTGCAGTGGGCGCGTGAAGTCGTCGGCATTGGCAAACGCCTTTTCCACAAATTCCTCGCCCATGACTTGCTTGCGCACCTGCAAGCCATCTTTAAATTGCTGATCCATTTAATATACTCCAATCATTGAAAAAGAAAGGACCAGACATCGATTTCCGGCCCCTGGTTAGTCGGGTTTGCCGCGCATCGCTAAAGCCCTCGCGCCCACGCCGGCCGCAGCCGCGCCGTTTCCGGGTGGCTGATCGCCGCGCGGAGTTCGTTCAGCAGGCGCGGTTTTTCCGCGCCGAGGTTGCCTTTCAGCACCAGCAGGTTCGACGCATGGTCGCTGCGAAACACAGTGCGTTTGAGTTCAAGCGCCGAGATAAAATGTTCCATCTCGGTAAATAATCCGTGCTGATCCAGCGGTTCCCATTCAGGGAAATTGGCGCGGAAGCGTTGTTCCCCCTGCGGGAAACTGACCACGAGCGTCGCCAGATATTCAGGTTGGGCAGCATTGGCCAGTCGGGCGGAATTCTCTGCATGCTGCCGCGAAAGGGATTCCCCGCCAAGGCCGTTCAGTATCATCACGGAGCGTTTGATGCCGGCCTCATGCAGCTTCTCCAGCGCCTCGCAGGTAGAGGCAAAAGTCTCTCCCTTATTCACTTTTTCCAGCACCAGATCGTCGCCCGATTCGGCGCCGACATACGCCATGCTGAGGCCAGCATCGGCCAGTTCCTTCAGTTCGGCAACGGATTTTTTGCGCAGGTCGCGCGGCAAACAGTAGCTGGAAACCCGGCGCACAGCCGGCATATAAGTGCGGATTGCGCTCAGAATCTCAAGCAAACGCCGGGTAGCCAGCACCATGGCGTCGCCGTCGGCTAAAAACACGCGCTGCACATCGCTGCCATAACTCTCGCCGCAGCGGCGGATGGTTTCGATGGTTTCCGCTTCATCGCGCGCCCGAAATTTCTTTTGCGGCGAAGTATACATCTCGCAATACGTGCATTTGTTCCATGAGCAGCCGTCGGTCACCGGCAAGATCAGCGATTCCGCCTCGCTGGGCGGGCGGAACACAGGTTCGACATAGCGTATGGGCATGGCAAGGTTCATTGTTTAGCCTTCCGCCGCAGCGCGTTGCTTCAACGCCTTACGACTTTTATGCCCCAAAATTGATTCGGTGCCACCAATTTTGACATGGATGGATTTTGCGTTCATGACTCTCGTCCAGGGCTTTTCTCTTTACGCCTAAAAATCAAGCTGATTCGCTGCAATCCCAAGCGCAGCAGCGATCTTTTCGCGGGATGACTTGCGCAACTTGTCGCTAGCCTCTTGTTTGGCATAGGAAGGCTGCGAAATTCCCAGCTTATTAGCAACCTCGGTTTGAGTCAGCCCAAGATGCTCACGCCAGGCGCGCACAGGCGTTGCGCCGTCGATTGTGCGCCCCACCACATCGTGCGGTATCAGATCGCGCTCAGCCTCATACGCATGGAGGTAATCAGAGTACGGCATGACCACAAAAGCAGGTTTCCCATCCGGCCCGTTGATTAATTGGATATTAGTAGGTGCGTTCATCGCGTTTCCTCACTTCTTGGATTGCAACAATTTTGATTTGACTCGTCCAGTCAAACAGTACGCGGTAGTTGCCAACCCGCAGGCGATAGCCGTACTGATGGTCAGTCAACGCCTTTACATTCTGGCAGTTCGGCATGGATACCAGCATTCCAACTGCATCATGGATCGGGCGGCTGATATGCGCATCCAGTTTGCGGATTTGCCTGGCTGCTTTAGATGTCCATTTGATCGAGTTCACAGCACATAATAGCTTAGATATAGCTTATTGCAAAAGAAAAGCTATATTTATTGATGCGTTAACAAATGTCGGCGACCAGCAACGGTGTGCTGTTTTGTCACACAACCCAATTACGCGCCTTGGAAAACCGACGTAGTTGTATATAATGTTTATTATATAGGAGAATAATATGTTTACCTTTAAATTGACGACTGTCGGCGCATCCGAGGGATTCATTGTTCCCAAGGAAGCCAAGGCTAAATTGAACGTGCAAAAAGGCGATACCTTGTATTTGACAGATGCGCCGGGCGGCGGAATGCGGATTACGCCATATAACCCCGACTTTGAGCGGCAAATGCCTTTAGCCGAACAAATCATGCGGGAGGACCGGGAAATTTTGCGGGTGCTCGCTAAATGACAGTGTGGCGCTGGATTGGCCGCGATACCGTCTTGGCTATTCATGACATGCAGCTTGCGCAGCATGGCGGTTTAGACGGTATTAATGATGACAATTTGATTGAGTCGGCGCTTGCCAGACCCCAACAGTTAAATGCATATGGAAACCCCGCGCCTGATGTATTCGATTTGGCCGCTGCTTATGGCTATGGCATAACAAAAAATCATGGTTTCAGTGATGGTAACAAGCGCACTGGCTGGATTCTAGTGCGGTTATTCTTGGCAGATAACGCCACAAAAATTAAATACACTGCCCCGGATGCGATTCAAGTCATGTTGGACGTTGCTGCCGGTGTTGTGACTGAGCGGCAGTTTGGGGATTGGCTGCGCGACCGCCAAGTGCCTTAAGAGGCTTTGGCCAGGTAGCACTGAGTGTTGATCAACGAGATGAAGCGGGCACGTGATGTCGCGGAAAACGTCGGCCGCTATCCTATTCCAACCGTCATGCTGACCTGCTGTTTGAATTGATCAGTCGCCGGTACGAGTCCAAGAGCACACTGGTCACCACGAACAAACCATTCGCAGAATGGACCGAAGTGTTTCCGAATGCCGGCTGCGTCGTCTCGCTGGTAGATCGCCTCGTGCATCACGCCGAGATCATCTCCATCGAGGGCGAGTCCTACCGTCTCAAGGACGCGAAGGAACAAGCCGAGCAGCGCGCCCAGAAACGCAAATCGAAGAAAGGGGTGCCCCAATGAAAATACGTCATCTCCATCTACCTTCCGGCATCACGCACGGCATCCCGTTGCTCATCAATGCTGACTGGTCACCAGAACAAGCCATCGCGGTAGTGGAATTGCTCGACGATTTGCGCGAACAAATTTGCCGTCATTATGAGCTGCAACTTCAACAGTTCTACCGTGAGGATCGCATTACAGAAAACATCGGAGGGTCCTGCGACCACTATCCGGAAATCGACGACGAAACGTTCTGACACACTCGCATCTTGAAAAACAAGGGGCCGCGAGGCCCCTTGTTTTTAACTCATCAATCATCTGCCGCCATATTTGCGCGGATTTACAAAGCCGGCAACAATTGCAGAAAACATCGCGAAAACATTGGGACCATTGTCAATTTCTCCATGGTTCAGTGAATTTTATGAAGAGTACTTTGATTATCTGGAAAAAAATATTTGGGGACAGATATTTGACGAGATTTATCATCCTTCATTGAAGAACGGGCTTGGTTGGCGCAAGACTCGCGACGATTGGTTATTAAATGAAATTGAGTAGGAGGAATAACCGCACGGATTTTGTTTGAGCAAGCCGATTCGGCTACGTACCTTCTCGCAGTTACCTGAAATTACCCAATTTTAGGTAATTACCGAAAATCGGGTAAGTTTAGGTAAAAGTGCATTAATGCTAATTGTGGCAAATAAAACGCCAGTAACCATCGAAGAGTTTTTGCAACTCGTCCAAGAATATAAACCTTTGACGGTACGCAGGTGTTACCGTCATAACTCCAAATAGTACCGTCCTCGATATTGCGCAACCAGCTGTCGTTGGAGCCAATGACGCTGCTCCAGCCACGCCGGAATTGATCGATTAGATTGAACTCCGTTTCGTCATCTGGTCTCAAAACGATTCCGGTGATCAGAATTACGGTGCGCCCCCCATAC
>JBIODP010000123.1:0-7007 GCA_044445195.1 Burkholderiales bacterium
GTCAGCGGGTTGTAGCTCAAGCCTTTTAGCGCATCGACATTTAGCCCGGCATTGCGGATGAATTGCGCCAATTCGGCAGGGGTGATGAACTTGGCGTAGTCATGGGTTCCCTTGGGCAGCAGGCGCAACAGGTATTCCGCCCCAATGACGGCAAACAGGTAAGCCTTCGGGTTGCGGTTGATGGTCGAAAAGAAGACATGGCCGCCGGGTTTCACCAGGGTGGCGCAGGCTTTCACGACAGCACCCGGGTCGGGCACGTGCTCCAGCATTTCCAGGCAGGTCACAACGTCGTAGCGGGCCGGTTCGCGCGCTGCGATGTCTTCTGCGGCAATCATTTCATAGCGCACGGTAACGCCGCTTTCCAGGCTGTGCAGGTCGGCAATTTTAAGCGCTTTTTCAGAAAGGTCGATGCCGGTTACGTCGGCGCCTTTCCTGGCCATGCTTTCCGACAGGATGCCGCCGCCGCAGCCAATGTCGAGCACGGCTTTGCCGCGTAGCGGGGCGCGTGCGTTAATCCATTCCAGCCGGAGCGGATTAATTTCGTGGAGAGGACGGAACTCGGAGGTGGGGTCCCACCAACGGTGTGCGAGGTCGCTGAATTTTTTCAGCTCTAACGGGTCGGCATTCATAGGCTGAATGATACCCTTAAAATCGCTTGATTGCCGAACATGGCGCCGAACATAAAAAAACCCCGCCGCAGCGGGGTTTTAATATCGTCAAAAGATTAGTGCATGACGGTATGCGTGCCAACCACTTCAACTTCCACGCGGCGGTTCTTGGCGCGGCCTGCAGAAGTCTTGTTGTCTGCAATCGGCTGTTTCTTGCCTTTGCCTTCGGTGTAAACACGCTTGGCTTCGACACCCTTGGAGATCAGGTATTTTTTCACTGCCTCAGCGCGGCGAACCGACAGTTTTTGGTTGTATTCAACAGTGCCGATCGAGTCGGTATGGCCGACAGCGACGATCACTTCCAGGTTCATGTCTTTCAGTTTCGAAGTAAGGTAGTCAAGCTTGGCTTTGCCTTCGGGTTTGACGATCGACTTGTCAAAGTCGAAGAATGCATCGGCTGAGTACGTCACTTTTTCAGAAACAGGCACTGGAGCGACGACTGGCGCCGGAGCGGCTACTGGCGCCGGTGCCGGCGCTGGTGGCGGAGGAGGAGCCGGTGCCGGTGGTGGTGGAGGTAAGACACCATCGCAGCCTACCACTACCGCATCTTTCGGCGTCCAGTAACCGGTATGCACGCAGTCGCCAAACGCGTCGTGCACGATCATGCCGTTTGCGTCTTGCACATAAGCGCTATAAGGCTTGGGGGCCGGGACGCTGTCGGCCTGTGCTGAAAGGGTAAAGATTGCTGCCGAGGCAGCAAGGGCGAATTTGGTAAATTTGTTCATTTTTTTCCTCTTGGTTCGTATATTTGCAGGCTAACTGCATTAATGCGCAAAAAATTTGACCGCTTAAAATTACTTGATGAATTGCATAATTGCATAGAATTACTACTTCACCATGACACCTTGGCAATATGCCAGTCCGGTTACGCGCAATATAGTAATAGTCTACCCCCATTTTGCCATCTGCTCACTTTTGGGGAGGGTTGTTAAATACGCCAAATCATATTTTTACTGCATTGTGGCGTGTTTGCAACGGATATTGTTAAAAACGAAGAATGATATTTTGTCACGTTCTTATCTGTTTTTTGCTTGCCATTTTTTTGCGCGCCACTTTTAGACAGTGTTTTTTTCATTATTCCGGCTTGCTATTTTCACACGTTCAACGCAGTTGCCCGGTATCCAAAAAGCGGGAGATACGGGCACGGCATGTTAAAATTGCCAATTCGATGTTTCATTCGATGCCTCCTGCATTTGCCGGAAGCAACACCGTATTAGCCAACCTCAGTTAATGACCAGCCGAACCGCCAATGGATCAATTCGCTAAAGAAACAATCCCGATTTCCCTCGAAGAAGAAATGCGCAAGAGCTACCTTGATTACGCGATGAGCGTGATCGTAGGCCGTGCCTTGCCAGACGTGCGCGACGGCTTGAAACCGGTGCATCGCCGGGTTCTGTACGCGATGCATGAAACCAATAATGTCTGGAATCGACCTTATGTGAAGTGCGCGCGCGTGGTCGGTGAAGTGATGGGGAAATATCACCCGCATGGCGACCAGTCCATTTACGACACGCTGGTGCGCATGGCGCAAGACTTTTCCATGCGCTACACGCTGGTGGATGGCCAGGGCAACTTCGGCTCGGTCGATGGCGACAATGCCGCGGCGATGCGTTACACGGAGTGCCGGCTGGATAAGATCGCCAGTGAAATTTTGGCCGATATTGAAAAAGACACGGTTAATTTCGTCCCTAACTACGACGGCAAGGAGCGGGAGCCGTCGGTGCTGCCCACCCGCATCCCGAATCTGCTGATCAACGGCTCGTCCGGCATCGCGGTCGGCATGGCCACCAATATTCCGCCGCACAATATTACCGAAGTGATAGACGGCGCGCTGCATGTTTTGCGCAATGCGCAGTGCACCATCGATGAACTGATTGAAATCATCCCGGCGCCGGATTTCCCTACCGCCGGCATTATTTACGGCGTATCCGGCGTGCGCGACGGTTACCGCACCGGCCGCGGCCGCGTGGTGATGCGCGCCAAAACGCACTTCGAAGAATACGGCAAGGAAGGCCGCACCGCGATTATTGTCGACGAATTGCCCTACCAGGTAAATAAGAAGTCCTTGCTGGAACGAATCGCCGAACTGGTGCGCGACAAAAAACTGGAAGGCATATCCGACATTCGCGACGAGTCCGACAAATCCGGCATGCGTGTGGTAATCGAATTAAAGCGCGGCGAAGTAGCGGAAGTCGTATTGAACAATCTGTACAAGCAAACCCAGTTGCAAGACACCTTCGGCATGAATATGGTGGCGCTGGTTGACGGCCAGCCGAAATTGCTGAACCTCAAGCAGATGCTGGAATGCTTTCTGTCGCATCGGCGCGAAGTGGTCACGCGGCGCACCGTGTTTGAACTGCGCAAGGCGCGCGAGCGCGGGCATGTGCTGGAAGGCCTGGCCGTCGCGCTGGCCAATATCGACGATTTTATCGCGATCATCAAAGCCGCCCCCACGCCGCCGGTAGCCAAGCTCGAGTTGATGGCGCGCGCCTGGGATTCATCGGTGGTGCGTGAAATGCTGGCCCGCACCGGCACCGAAAGCGTCGGCGGCATCGAAGCTTTCCGCCCTGAAAACCTGCCCCGGCATTACGGCATCCAGAAGGATGGCCTGTACCGGCTGTCCGACGATCAGGCGCAAGAAATTTTGCAGATGCGCCTGCAACGCCTGACCGGCCTCGAGCAAGACAAGATCGTCAATGAGTACAAGGACGTGATGGGGCAAATTGCCGACCTGCTGGATATCCTGTCCAAGCCGGAGCGCGTCACCATCATCATCACCGACGAGTTGACGGCGGTCAAGAACGAATACGGCATGGGCGCAAAAGACGAGCGCCGCTCGCAGATCGAACTGAATGCGACCGATCTCGGCACCGAAGACCTGATCACCCCGCAAGACATGGTGGTGACGCTGTCGCATACCGGCTACATGAAATCGCAACCGGTGTCCGAATATCGCGCGCAAAAACGCGGCGGGCGCGGCAAGCAGGCCATGGCGACCAAAGAGGACGACTGGATAGAC
This sequence comes from Burkholderiales bacterium, assembly GCA_044445195.1. Lineage (GTDB taxonomy): Bacteria > Pseudomonadota > Gammaproteobacteria > Burkholderiales > Burkholderiaceae_D > PKWO01. The sequence continues at coordinate 3,688 of JBIODP010000123.1, forward strand.
CAGTTGTTCATCGCCAATACGCACGATTACATTTTGTGCTTCTCGAACCGCGGGCGCATGTACTGGCTGAAGGTGTGGGAAGTGCCGCAAGGGTCGCGCAATTCGCGCGGCAAGCCTATCGTCAACATGTTCCCGCTGCAGGATGGCGAAAAGGTCACCGTGGTGTTGCCGGTTTCAGGCGAAAACCGCAGCTTCCCGGAAGACCGCTATATCTTCATGGCAACCAGCCTCGGCACCGTCAAAAAGACCGCCTTGAGCGACTTCAGCAATCCGCGCAAGGCCGGCATCATTGCAGTGGATCTGGATGAAGGCGATTTCCTGATCGGCGCCGCGCTGACCGACGGCCAGCACGATATCATGCTGTTCTCCGACTCCGGCAAAGCCGTGCGTTTCGACGAGAACGACGTGCGCCCGATGGGCCGCACCGCGCGCGGCGTGCGCGGCATGAACCTGGACGACGGACAACAGGTCATCGCGTTGCTGGTAGCCGAAAACGAGCAGCAATCGGTATTGACCGCAACCGAAAACGGCTACGGCAAGCGCACCCCGATTATCGAATACACCCGCCACGGCCGCGGCACCAAAGGCATGATCGCGATCCAGACCAGCGAACGCAACGGCAAGGTCGTGGCAGCCACGCTGGTCGAGCCAAGCGATGAAATCATGCTGATCACCACCGGCGGCGTATTGATCCGCACCCGCGTATCGGAAATCCGCGAAATGGGCCGCGCCACCCAGGGCGTTACCCTGATTGCAGTCGAGGACGGCACCAAGCTAAGCGGCTTGCAACGGGTAGTCGAGTCGGATGTGGAAGAGGAGCAGGGCAGCGCAGAGGAATAGGTGTGCTTCCTCTCCCGTTCGCGGGAGAGGAACAGGGCCGCGTAGAGAAATAGGTGTACACCCTCTCCCGCTTGCGGGAGAGGGTGTAGCAGGGGAATTCGAGGGGCATTGCCCCGCGCCTGCGTAACGGTGTTCGCTTGCAAGCGAACACTCCCTCCCTACAGGGACACAGGGTTGGGGAGAGGGGATTCTTTTCTCCGAACCGGCCTGAGCGCGCCGACCTGAGCGCCGAATCCGACCTTATCCGACAAGTCCCGCTGAACACGGGAACAATAATGTCGAGCGCTTAACCAGGCATGCCGCAGGTAAATATTGTGCTTTTCCATGGCTGTTTTTCGTTCATAAATTACGTGAAATGCATTTCGTTCGAGGAGGGGTTGGCGAATTCATGTCGTGACATTATTGTTTTCCCGTGCCCACCGGAACTTATCGAACAAGATCGAATTTGAAATAAGGCAGGTGAAGTCCGACCGATAGTCACTTCCCCCAATTGAAATCCGGCATTGTCCGACAAGTCTTGATGGGCGTGGGAAAACATGAAAATTACGAATGGACAATGCCAATCCCACCCCTAAAAAAAGAGCAATTCACGCAGTTCGACAAGTAACGACAGCAAAACAGCAGCACACCACTACCTGCAGCCTGCCCATTTGAGCGCTCAACCTAAATGTTACCCGCGTTCAGCGAGACTTGTCGGATAAGGCCGGATTCAACATGGCGCCGTAGCATTCGACGTTTTTCTCTCAAGTGCAGCCCTTGATAATCTTGCTACGAAGCGACATAAGTCCGGTATACTTGCCATTTTTACGGAAGATACCTTGCCTTCACGATGAAAGAATGTGCAGCCAACAAATCGTAACAACAACATGAGCGACGAAAAACTCAAACCATTACGTGAACAAATCGACGCGATCGATGTCCAGATTATCGATTTGCTGAACCGTCGGGCCCGTCTTGCCCAGGAAGTCGGCCATGTCAAGGCTGAAACCAATGCGCCGGTTTTTCGGCCCGAGCGCGAGGCCATCGTGCTGCGCCGGGTTGCCGATCGCAATCCGGGCCCGCTGGCGTCCCGCGACATGCAAATGATTTTCCGCGAAATCATGTCGATTTGCCGCGCGCTGGAACGGCGTGTGACGGTTGCCTATCTTGGCCCCGAAGGAACATTCAGCGAACAGGCGGTGTATCGGCAATTCGGCCATGCGGTAGAAAGCATTCCGTGCGCCACGATAGATGAAGTGTTTCGCGCGGCAGAAGCGGGAACGGCGGATTTCGGCGTCGTGCCGGTCGAAAATTCGTCCGAAGGCGCAATCAGCCGCACCCTCGATCTGCTGTTGCAGACCACGCTGGCGATCAGCGGCGAAGTGTCGGTCGACGTGCATCCCAGCCTGATGAGCAAAAGCGGCAGCATGGAGGGCGTCACCCGCATTTGCGCGCATGCGCAATTATTGGCGCAATGCCAGGCCTGGCTTAACCAGCATTACCCCAACCTCGAAAGGCAATCCGTCGCCTCCAACGCGGAAGCGGCGCGCATGGCCGGCGAAGACGCTGCGGTGGCCGCCATTGCGGGGGAAATGGCCGGGCAAAAATACAATTTGCAGGTGATCAGCGCGCATATCCAGGACGATCCGCACAACCGCACCCGGTTCGCCATCATCGGCCGCCTGGTCACCACGCCAAGTGGACGCGATCAAACTTCGCTGGTGCTGGCAGTGCCGAACAAGGCCGGCGCCGTGTACAACTTGCTGGCGTCGTTAGCGACGCATGGCGTATCGATGACGCGCTTTGAGTCGCGTCCGGCGCGTATCGGCACCTGGGAGTATTACTTCTATGTCGACATCGAAGGGCACGCGCAGGACGGCAAAGTGGCGAAGGCGCTGGCCGAATTGAAACAAAATGCGGCGTTCTTTAAAGTATTGGGCTCGTATCCGCTCGCCCTGTGATGTCATTGCCTTAAATCCGGAAACCACTATGCCTATCAAATTCGGCCCCGACTATGTGCGCGCCATTGCCCCTTACCAGGGCGGAAAACCGATCGCCGAAGTGGCGCGTGAATTCGGCCTCGACGAAGCCAGTATCGTCAAACTGGCTTCCAATGAAAATCCATCCGGCATGCCGGAGTCGGCCCGGCAGGCCATGCTGGAAGCCGTGTCCGATATTGCGCGTTATCCCGATGCCAACGGATTCATGTTGAAGGCAGCGATCAGCGCAAAATACGATGTGCCGCCGGAGTGGATCACGCTGGGCAACGGCAGCAACGATATTCTGGAGTTGGCCGCCCATGCTTTTGTGCAGCCGGGTCACGCGGCGATTTATGCACAATACTCATTTGCAGTCTATGCGCTGGCTACCCAGGCAGTGGGCGGGCGCGCTATCGTGGTTCCGGCGAAAAATTACGGCCATGACCTGAAGGCGATCGCGCAGGCAATTACCGAAGACACCAAGCTGATTTTTATCGCCAACCCGAACAACCCGACCGGCAC
>JBIODP010000124.1:0-6976 GCA_044445195.1 Burkholderiales bacterium
ACCGACACCCCGGAGAGGGCGATTCCGCTTCTGGACTCGATGGTCCCCATGCTTGCTCCGAATGACCTCGCTCAATTGCGGGCACGCGTCGACGACTTCGATTTCCGGGGAGCGGAAGCTTTGGTGCATCGCTTAGCCAATGAGCTGGAACTTATATTAAAGGATTGAACCATGAATTCCGGTCCTATCCTCATTGTCGATGACGAACCGACTAATCTGGCGGTGCTGAGACAAATCCTGGGAGAAACTTACCGATTGGTGTTTGCGCGCAGCGGCGCAGAATGTCTGTCTGCTGTCAGGAAGCATCGCCCGGCATTGGTCTTGCTCGACATTCAAATGCCGGACATGGATGGCTATGCCGTTTGCCGGACGATCAAGTCCGACCCGGCAACGGAAAGTACGCCGGTCATTTTCATTTCGGCGCTGAATGAGGTAGGCGATGAAGCGGCTGGTTTCGAATGCGGCTGCGTGGACTACATCGTCAAACCTGTTTCGCCCGCGCTCGTGCATGCGCGGGTGCGCATTCACCTGTCTCTGGTGCGCGCGACCATCCTGGAGCGCTATGTCCATCAGCTCGAGCTGGAACAGATGAAGACCGCTCGCCTGAGCCGGATTCACGCCGTGCTGAGCGACACGAATTCCGCCATCGTGCGTATCCGCGAGGCGCAGGCGCTGCTGGAAGAGGCTTGTCGGATCGCTGTCTCTGAGGGACGATTCGGCGCTGCATGGATAGGAATGCGCGCCGATGACAGTAATGAGCTGAACTTGGCCGCAAGTCAGGGAGACGAAGAAAACTTGTTTCCCAAAAGGCTGCCACTGTCGCCGGATACCATGCAACAGGGGTCACGGATACCGGACACGGTTTTAAGGACCGGAAAAGCAATATTCTGCAACGACGTTCGGCCGGACGCCAACCAGAGTCCGATCTACAGGGATGCCGAAAGCCGGGGCTACTTATCGATTGTCGCCTTGCCTTTGGCTAGCTTGGGGAAGAACGTTGGCGTCATGCTGTTGTATGCGCGCGAGCCCGGCCATTTCGATGATGAAGAGATGCAGCTGCTTAATGAGCTCGCCGGCGATATATCATTCGCCTTGCATGCAATCGAAAACGAGAAGCGCGCACGCTTTTTGTCTTACTACGACGCGTTGACATCCCTGCCGAACACTGCGCTTTTTCTGGACCGTCTTTGTCAACTGATACAAGCCGCATCGCGCGACAAAAACGGTGTGTTCGACATTGCGATCAATTTTGACCGCTTCAAGCAATTGAACGACGAGCGCGGGCGTCACGTTGGCGATCAAGTGCTCATTATGGCGGCCGAACGCCTGGCCGGAGAAATTTCGCCCAACTGCACTGTTGCCCGCATTGGCGCGGATAATTTTGCAATCGTTGGCGAGCAAGGCAAGGACGATGACATCAGCGCACTGTGCGAACAAGTCATTGATTTGTTGAGCCAGCCATTTGTCATCGATTCAGAGCATCTGCATGTCTCGGCCCGTCTCGGCATAGCTATATATCCGACCGATGCCGACAATGCCGAGTCGCTGTTCAAGAGAGCCGAGACGGCGCTGAAACAGGCCAAATCCGGCAAGCAACGCTATTCGTTTTACTCGCGCGAGCTGAATGCGAAGGTGGCTGAAAAATTCGAACTGGAGCGCATGTTGAAAACCGCGTTGGAGAAAAAACAGTTTGTACTCCACTTTCAGCCAAAAGTCGATTTGAGCACCGGCTTGATCACCGGCGCCGAGGCGCTCATTCGTTGGGAGCATCCGGAACGCGGCATGGTGCCGCCTTTCGATTTTATACCGTTGGCAGAGGAAACCGGGCAGATTGTACCTATCGGCACATGGGTGATTCATGCCGTGTGCGCTCAGCAAGCGGCGTGGCGACAGGCCGGCCTTCCTATTGTGACGGTCGCATTGAACCTGTCGGCGCTCCAGTTCAGAGAGGGTAACGTGTTGGACATAGTCATTTCGGCTCTTTCCGAACACGGGTTGGCGCCGGACTTGCTGGAACTGGAACTGACCGAATCGCTGGTCATGCAAGACCCGGAATCGGCAGAAATAACGATGCGCGCTTTTTGCGATCTGGGACTCCGTTTGTCATTGGACGATTTTGGCACCGGCTATTCGTCATTGGCTTACTTGAAGCGTTTTCCTTTTCATACCGTCAAAATCGATAAAGCCTTCGTAACGGATATCACCCTCAATCCGGAAGATGCAGCAATCGCTTCGGCGATAATCGGCATGGCCCATAGCTTGCGCATGGATGTCATCGCAGAAGGCGTCGAGACCGAGGCTCAGCTCAACTTCCTGATTGCCAGGAATTGCGACCAAATTCAAGGCTATTTTTTCAGCCGTCCTGTTCCGGCGAAAGAATTTGAGCGGATGCTACGCATCGGCAAACGCCTCGAACTGGAGCAGAACGATAGTCAGAAAATCAGGGGGAATGCAAGCATGAAAGGAATATGGCATGCCTAAAACCTCCATCCTGATTGTCGATGATGATCCGACCAGTCTGGCGATCTTGAATCGAATCCTGAAAAATGACTATTCCCTGATCTTTGCCAGCACTGGCGCAGAGGCTCTGGAAATCGCGAAAAAACATCTCCCGGCGCTGATTCTGTTGGATGTTCAATTGCCTGATCTTAGCGGTTATGCTGTTTGCAGGATGCTCAAGTCCGACCCTTTGACCGAGAATGCGCCGATTATTTTCGTATCTGTCTTGGGCGAGACAGGCGACGAAGCTGCCGGTTTCGCTGCTGGCGGCGTGGATTACATCATCAAGCCGGTTTCGCCCGCCATCGTGCGGGCGCGTGTGGCGACGCATCTATCGCTGGTTCGTGCCTCGACGCTTGAACTCTATGTCAGACAGTTGGAAATCGAGCGCGCGAAAACGGCTCGTTTAAGCCGCATACTCGCGGTTTTGAGCGAAACCAATTCGGCAATCGTGCGCATCCACAAACCAGAGGCACTCACAGATGAAGCTTGCCGCATAGCAGTAGACCATGGCGGTTTCGGCGTCGCATGGATCGGCCTGGCAAGCAATGGCGTGGCTTTGAGTCTTGCTGCCAGCCGCGGCATCGATCCAGGACAGTTGCTTCAATTGCTGCTGAACGCGACCGATGTATCGGCGGAAAAGACGCTGCATCGGAGAGTAGTAAATACGCAGGAGGCCGTTGTATTAAACGATGTCCGCAGCGCGGCAGAGCACGATAGCACCTGCCGTGACGCGCAGGTTCGTGGCTATCTTTCGATCGTCGGCCTGCCGCTGATCAACAATGATAAAGTCCTTGGGGTCATGGTCTTGTACGCGCGCGAGGCAGGCTATTTCGATGAGGAAGAAATTAAGCTGTTGAAGGAACTAGCAGGCGATATTTCATTTGCCCTGCAAGCGATTGAAAGTGAGAAACGGGCCAATTTCCTGGCGTATAACGATGCGTTGACAGCGTTGCCCAATACCGCTTTGTTTCTCGACCGCCTGGGTCAATTGATTCAAGCCGCCATGCGAGAGGGAAACAGCGTATTCGTCATCACGCTTAATCTGGACCGCTTCAATCGATTGAATGACAAGTTCGGGCGCCATGCCGGCGATCAGGTGCTTAGGGCCGTCGCCAGGCGCCTGGCAGAAGACATATCCTATCCATGCACCGTGGCCCGCATCGGCGCCGATAATTTTGCGGTCGGCGCCGAACAAATTGGCGACGCGGACATCGGCGCCATATGCAAACAGATTATCGGTTTGTTCAACGAGCCTTTCGTCATCGACGGCAAGAGTTTGCACGTTTCAGCGTGTCTTGGCGTGGCCATGTATCCAACGGATGCGGACAGCGCCGAATCTTTATTCAGAAATGCCGAGGCGGCGCTGAAACAGACTAAATTGGCCAAAGTGCGCTATTCGTTTTATTCGCCGGCGTTTAATGCCAGGCTTGCGGAAAAGATTGAGTTGGAAAACATTCTCAAGTCCGCTTTGAAAGACAAGCAGTTTGTGCTTCATTATCAGCCGAAAGTGGATTTAAAAACAGGGCAGATAATAGGCGCAGAGGCATTGATCCGCTGGCAGCATCCGCAGCGCGGCATGGTGTCGCCATTTGAATTCATACCGTTGGCAGAAGAAACCGGGTTAATTGTGCCAATCGGCGAATGGGTAATCGGTACCGTATGCGCGCAGCAAGCGGCGTGGCGGCGCAATCTCATTCCGATCGTTCCGGTCAGCTTGAATCTATCGGCGTTGCAATTCCAGGAGAACAACTTAACCGACATATTGCGTGAGGCCCTATTCGATCATGGTATTGAAGCCTCGCTGGTGGAACTGGAGCTCACCGAATCAGTGGTGATGCAGAACCCGAACGAAGCTGAAAAGGCGATGCGGGAATTTCGAGAAATGGGCTTCAGGCTATCCCTTGACGATTTCGGCACCGGGTATTCGTCACTGGCATATTTAAAGCGATTTCCGTTCGATAATGTGAAAATCGACAGAGCGTTTGTAATCGATATTACACGCAATCCCGATGATGCGGCGATCGCCTCTGCCATCATCGGGATGGCCCACAATTTGCGCATGAATGTCATTGCGGAAGGGGTGGAAACAGAAGCGCAACTGAAGTTCCTGCGCACCAGGCATTGCGACCAGATGCAAGGGTATTTTTTCAGCCAGCCGATCCCGGCAGACGATTTCGGTTCGATGCTTTACAACGGGGAACATCTTGAGGTAGAGCAGGACCCCGGAATGGAAGAACAGATTCTACTGATCGTGGACGGCGATCATGGAACTTTATCGTCGCTGAACCGCTGTTTGCGCGGACAAGGGTATCGTATTTTGAATGCTTCGAACGGTTACGAAGGACTCGAAATACTGGCGAGCAATGCGGTTCAGGTCATTATTAGCAGCCAGCGTATGCCGACGATGAGCGGTGCGGATTTTCTCACTATTGCTGCCAAGTTATATCCCGATACCATGCGTATCATCCTCAGCGGATATACCGAATTACAGTCGGTGCTGGATGCCGTCAACCGAGGCGAAATCTACCGGTTTCTTACCAAGCCTTGGGATGACGATCAACTCAGACAGAATATTCATGACGCGTTCCGACGGTACCGGCGCACTGTATAAGGTATAATTTCCCACTTGGTTCAAGCGTCAGGCGGATTCTGAGTTGCCGTATCCAAATTCGATACAAGGAATTTTCCAAACGGGCTCACATCATTGATATTGCCCGATTTTCCTGGAAAAATTTACGCCGGTCCGATTGACTTTTACCGCCAATACGGGGTAGTGTCACTTTCGTGAAAAAAGCACGGACGTCTCACTCCTGTTGGACGTGAATCGCGCTGAACCCGCACAAATGGGATGGCCGCCCCCGACCAAAGCGCCATCGCCATGCCAATGTGTAATGTTATTTCAGGAAAGTTGTCGATCAATGCTACCCATTGCCGCACTCGCTCTCAAGAAAACGGTTGCCCTGTTCGCCTTGGTGGGACCCATGTCCATGATTCCGATCTTCCTTGCTGCAGTGGATGGATTGGATGTGGCTGCAAAGTACCGTTTTGCCCGGGCTATCGCGATCACTGTTACGGTGTCCCTGCTAGCGGCGACCTTTCTTGGCATGCCTATGCTCGGTTTGCTTGGCGTATCCATCGGCGCAATGCAGGTAGGAGGCGGCATTATCGTCCTGCTGTTGGCGATCGCCATGGTGTTGGGCAAGGAAACCAGCTTTAAGGGGTCCGATCCTGGCACCGGCAGCCGCGGGCATAGTAAAGCATCCATTGTTCCGCTGGCAGTCCCTCTGCTCGCTGGTCCTGCGGCCTTCAGTTACGTGATGGGCAATAGCGTCTGGCACACTGGCGCCGACTTGATCCATGTGCTGTTGCCGATTTTTGTCGTCGGTCTTTCCTGCTGGCTGATTTTTCATGTTGCCTGTCATGCGGAGCACCAAATCCGGCAATCGACACTTGACGTTGTGGAACGCGTAAGCGGATTCGTTCTGGCTGCGATGGCCGTGGAAATGATGGCTACCGGGCTGCGGCAATTGTTCCCCCTTCTTAGCGCAGCATAACAAAGGCCGGGTCCTTGGGAGAAGCCGGCAGATGTCATGAAAATCGGCAAAGATCGTTTGCTGCAGGCATACGGTCTAGGCTTTCACGTCCACCGTGCCATGGCTGGGAGCCGCGACATCGGCATACTCTGCAAGTTCGGCGGCTATGACGGCTTTAGTTACCGGCGCGGCGCGCTTCCCCGGTTGCCCTTCCTGTCCGCTGTTCTGGCCTGCATGCGTATTGGAGTCGACCGGCCGCACGCGAACCACCTCGTCGATATCGGTAACCAGCTCCGGCGGCGCTTCTTCTTCAATATTCGTTTTGTCGGCCGACACGCTTTCGTTGACGCGAAAGGAGGCGACCGCCGCGGCGATCGACGAGTCGAACTGCGGCGGGAAAGGCATCACCATTTCTGGCTGCGCTGCCTCGGCATTGGCGCTTACCGCGGCGGTTGCTACCGTTGCAACAGGCGCCGCATTGCTTGCCGCAGTTGCTACAACTATTGCCTCGGCAGTTGTCGTCGCCGGAGTCGTGGTTGGCACTGTGGTTGCGGCATTATTCGCCGCCGCGTTTTGCGGCAGATTTAGATTGGCTTGCTGAACCGGAACTTGCGCCGGGTTAGCCGCTTCGGTTAGCACGCCGGCGGCGGCCGGTGCGATCTCCGCTTGAAGCTGCACCGCCTGCGTTGCTTCGGCCGCTTGCTGAACCGATATCGGCTGTGCAGTCGTCGGCGCGGTCGACTGGGCCGGCGCATTCACCGCTGCTGTTGCCGGGGCTACATTGGCGGCGGCCGCAGCCGTAGCAATTGTCGTTATCGCGACCTGGTTAGGCAGGCTGACTTGATTTGGCGCGACGGCATTTGCGGCGCTTGCGCCATTGTTGGTTGGCGTCGCCACGGCATTTACCGCCGGTGCGGCAAGCGCCGCACCGGGCGCTGAAT
>JBIODP010000125.1:0-6839 GCA_044445195.1 Burkholderiales bacterium
ATCATATCCCGCGACACGTAGCGCGCCGAGACTGAATGATCGACACGCCGGTCGCGGTCAGCTGCCCACCGGTCGAATTCTTCCGCAGGCGCCAACGCCTGGGATTGATAATCCTGCAAACCGGTGCCGGCAAAACGAACCGATTGCCTGGCATCCACCACATAGGCCGCACCCTCGCTGTCGGCCTCGCCCTGCCCGTTTCGCACTGTCACTGTGGTGGCATTTCCATCTGGATCGACATCGATACGGTAATTCCCAGGTTCGCGCACTGAAAACGCCAGATTGGGCGTATCGATCTCAACAACGTCATCCGGACCCAAGCGCCGCACATGCACGTTGACCGTCCCTTGCGACAACTGCAATTGCGCCACGCGATCATCCATGTTGAGCAAGGTCACGCTGGTATTGGCGTCCATGCGAATTACAGCATTGCCAATCTGCAACTCATCGCGTGCGCCAGCGTCCGCCCATAGCCGGTCGCCTGCGGCCAGCGGCAGATTGACAGGCGCCTCAACCCAGTCATTTTCACCGGCAGGAGAATAGCTGACTGCCCCATAACTGAAGCCCAGGCGCGCCACGCGGGTCGGCGGATCGGCCATGACCATGCCGGACATTGTCATGGCAGTGATGCCAAATAACAACGCAATGATTCGGTTGCCACTAATTGTAGATATCATGGTCACTGTTCCTTGTTCAGGCAAAGTCGTCGCTGTGCTAGAGTCACAACGTCAATGTCCGGCGAAATGATTTTGGGTTGTAAATGGAGTGAAACGGTGCTTGAGCGGGCAATGCCTGACCAACCACGCATAAGTATACAGTACACTTGTTAAATTAATAGTTCCGTGCGCTTCCGAACATAGCGCAGGGGGTTTTGGGCAGGATAGATGAGCTGGCGCATGAAATGGCAATCACCACCGCACACATCCAAACGACGTTTGACCGCTACCGAATACGCATTTCGATAGGTGTGCTGCTTTCCCTGCTCGTGCATGGATTCATCCTGTCGTTGCGCTTGGGAATTCCGGGTCTCGGCTTGCCCGGACTCGAATTGCCGTGGACCGAACAACGCGCGCAAATACCGCAACTCAACATTAGAATTGCTAATGTAACAAAGTTGACAACTATCGCGCCGCAGTATCAGCCATTATTGCAGGAAAACGATGCCGTACTGAATCAGCAAAATGTCTTGCAACAGCTTGGCAGCAATCAGCCGTTGACGGAATTATTGAACGCACGCGTCAAGCAAACGCCGCTGCTATCCGCGTCAAACTCCTTGCGGGTAACCAGAGCGCTCAAATCGATCCCGGCCATTGCGCAGGAGTTGCGTAAGAATGGAGTGCCGCCGCCCGCCGAGCAGTCGAGTCCGGCAACGGCGCGCTCGCAACCGAAACTGATTGCATTGACTGACGATAGGGCAGGTTCCTTTAAAGTTCCCAAGCCGGATTCGGATGAACGGTGGCGCGTTGCCGTCAATATGGCCAACACCCCAAGTCCGATCCATCTGCCTGACGAAACGGCGCCGGCTATCGCGATACAATCCCCCGTGCAGCCGGTTGAACAGGCGATGGAACCGTCGCCGGCAGCACAAAAACCAGCCCGGCAGAGAAGTTTCGAGCGCCCGGACGATCTGCAGGCGAAGCAACCGACGCCGATCAAAACACCCGATGTCGCCATGGAGCTGGCGCTAAAAAAGCAAGGAGAAGAAATAGAACAGCAGGCTGTCGCCCGCAAACAGGAGGAACAGCAAGCTGCCCAACTTGCCCGGGACATAGAGACCAAAAAACAGGAAGAACTGGAAAAAGCGCGTAAACTGGAAACTATTGAGACCGCCCGCCTCGCTGCGCAAAAACTAGAGGCGGAACAAACTGCCCTGCGTGCCGAAGAATTGGCAATCAAAAAACGGGACGACGCCAAAAAACAGCACTTGGCAGACGCCGAACTTAAAGCAAAAGAATTGGAAGCGCGCCGGCAAGCAGAAGAAATTACCCGTCAACAAGCCTCAGCTCTTGCGCTTCAAAAACAACTCGAGGCCGCGCAAAAACAAGCTGATGAAATCGCCCGCAGGAAAATCGACGCCGATGCTGGACCACATCGTGCCGGCGATCGCATTTCTGCGGCATCGACAGCGTCGAATCGTGGCGCCGACGCATCGAATAGCCTGGGTGACGCGAAAATACAGTCTGGTCAATTGGGCGCAGGCAACCTCGCGAGCAAGGCACTCGAGCAAATCGAAAAAACTGACCTGATTCGCGCCTATCCCCCGCCAGCCAGTGAATCGGAAGACCGGAAAGATACGCGGCGACGCTCAATCTTCGGTAGCATCGATCACGATATCGCCTTAGCAATGTACATTGAGGGGTGGCGCACAAAAATCGAGCGTAATGACAGCCTGAATTACGCGCAATCGTCAAAAGACAAAGCTCGCAACGACCCGGTCGTCACGGTTGCCATCCGCAGTGACGGCAGCGTCGAAGACATCATCATCAATCGTTCAAGCGGACGAGCCGACCTTGACGCAGCCGTGCGACGCATCGTGGCGCTCCGTGCGCCATACAGTGTATTTCCAGCCAATCTGGCGCGAAAATACGACGTGATCGAGATACGCCGCATCTGGAATTTTGACGATAGGCTCAAAATACTGGAAGAATTGCGTTGAAAGAGTGGACATGAAAATTTCACGTGAAGAACTGACTGAAACCTACTTCGGCATGAGCACGGAAGAATTGCTGAGCACTGGCAGTCTGGAACCTTGACTGAATTGGCAATGGCAGCGGCTGGTGAAGAACTCATCCGGCGAGGGGTCACGCCTCCCGCAGCGACACCGGTGGATGACGAACCGGACTCACCACTCCCCGAGGAGGAAGCAAGCTTTGAAACCGTAGCGCGCTCCTATACGCCGACTGACATGCACATTTTGCGCGGGCGCCTGGAAGCCGACGGTATTCCCGCCTTTGTGGTCGACGACAACATCAACCAAACCAATTCACTGTTGGCGGTAGCAACCGGCGGCGTCAGGCTGCAAGTCGCCAGCCACTATGCGCAGGAAGCGGCGCGGATTATTGCAGAAGTAAAATCAGGAAACCGCGCGTTGGAAAACGGCGTCCCGGAAGCGCCTGAAGTACCGGCCAGCGACCAGGCTGCAGAAGCGCCTGCTCCGAATTGGGAAATCGTCGCATGCGCGGCAATCTTTATTTTTGCATTGGTCGAATTCGCCAGAACCATGTGGTTTGCCCGAACTTTCGGCGCAGATATCGTGTGGGACTACGTGTCGATATTTGCGATGGCGCTGCCGATGATTTACTTTGTCGCCGCCCTGCTGCTCGTGTTCCGGAGCAAATGGGCGCTGTTATGCTTTTCCGTGCATTTGCCGTTCAGCATGGCGCTGGTTTTATTCTTGACGCCCGGAGACCCGATACGAATCGATGAAATCATTGGATGGGCATGTACTGTCGCCATCATTTATTTTTGTCTATACCTTCGCCGTCAAGGAAGATTGGGATAGTTTGAGACAGATCAGGATCGCGCCACGCTCACCTGCGCGGGCAGGGAGACGCGCAATCCCCCTCCAGCCACCCCTCAACCGCCTTACGACGGAGAATTCGAACGCTTGTCGCTAATACGATATTGGCCGCGCCGATCGCCCATCAAATTACGCAGTTCCGCAATGCTCATTTCGCTGAATTCATGCATGCGAATCAGCAAAGAGGCGCCGATCGGCAATTTATTGTGTCGTATCTTGCTGATCACCGGTGGCGTCACTTCCAATGCGCGCGATAAAGCGGCATCGTTCTTGAGATGAAACTTCTCAATCAGAGAATCCAGCAAGCGATTAGGGTTGTATTCGCTTTGCTCAAGCAGCGGTTCGCTATTCATAGTTCCTCCATACATTATTTCACTGGTCAGATTTTCAATCGCTCCAATTCTGACAATTGAACCATACCATAAGTTCAGTAATGTGCCGACAACAGTCATTCGGACGAGGTTTACACCCCGGCCGGCTGCCTAAATCGGCCAATATCAGCCAATTTCAACCATTACTGCCTATTGACGCTTCCGCTCTTCCTTCTTGACCTTTTTTTCAGCCTTTTTTTCCTTCAAGGTTTTGAGGGGTTCTTTCTTGACTGCTTTTTTCGTATCTTGACTCTTGCTCATGGTGTTTTCTCCATCGTCGTCTTATTATTCACAACACCGCCGACCGTTGGCGCAATCAGGTGCACTTGATCTGCACATCCGTGGTTCCACTCGGCGGAACCGTTGGGGGTTGGGTTGCCGTCGAATATGTCACAACACAAGTCTGAGCCGGCGCCAAAGTTTGGGTGGACACAATCACATTATATGTTGTCCTCACTGAAAGTGGCGTCGGGAAAGAAAATGGACCATTTTGGGTTACCGTTGTGGAATCCGTGCCATTATTCAGCAACGTAACCGTATTGCCAGCAGTCAGCCCGGAAATGGTACCGGTGACATAATTGGTGGCCAAGGTGCAATTGACCAAAATACCGGTGACATTGCCGGAGTTCGCTCCAACCAAGCCAACGCCGCTGGTAACAGAACAGGTTCCGGCGCTCGGCTGTGTGGAAACAGTGACGTCATAGGTTGAACCCGCTTGAATCTGCGTGGGAAAAGAAAAACTGCCGTTCGCGCTTACCGTAAGCGCATTTGTGCCGTTATCGAGCAAGACTACCGAATCCCCCCCCGACAAGCCGGCGACGGTGCCGCCTATTGTTACATCGATCGTTCCACCGCCGCCGCCGCATCCCGCAATAAACAACGCTGCGAAGCAGAACAACATTACCTTTAGTTTTGAATATTTCATCGTACGCCCTGGGGGTTTTTTAAATGATGAACCTGAACTTGAATTCTTTTTTTGTTGCCGATTTTTTTACACTCATTATCCCTGATCGTCAGGACGATACCGGCACGCATGTGAAATTCACGACGATTTTTCCCGAATTGACACTGACGACGCCACCGGAGGAAGGGGGGGGATTAATTCCACTTGGATTGTAGACAGCGCATGCCTGCCCCTGCGGTTGACTGGCAACGGTAATGCTGTACACATATCCCAGAGGAAGCGACACCGGCACGGAAGAAAGCGAATTGGTAAAGCCAACCGGTACATCGTTAGAAGTTGCCGTCGCGGTAAAATTATCCGCCGGGCCGGTCGGGTCGTTTTGCAAGGTCAAATTAAACGTCGCACTGCCGCTGGTCAGCCCTGTTACGGCAACAGAAATGGAAACATTCGCCGAGCAACCGATCGATACATTATTGACGTTGTCGCCGCCAAAGCTGATCAACCCCGATCCATTTGAAACCAGGCAAGTTTGTCCCGCAGGTTGCGTTGCCACGGTCACATTATAAGCGTCCTGGCTGGACAAGCTGCCGGGAAATACAAAACTGCCGTTGGTCGAGATATTGATCGGATTGGTTCCATTATCCAGTAAACCGATGCTGGCGCCGGCTTCGAGTCCCGCCACACTGCCTCCAACCGACGCCTTCGTCGAATTGCTGCCGCCGCAACCATTCAAAAATATTACTGAAATTGCGCCACACAGCAATGCCGCCACTCTCGTTCGATTCATATGTCTTCCTGGATTCCCAATTAATTAGCCCGTCGGCATTCAAGCTGATATTTTAGACGCTTACGGCTGCGGCTGAACGATCAAATTAACATTCCAGAGATCGTTCAGATCCCCGGTAACGCCTGACGTATCCTCACCGGCGCCGCCAAACAGCCAAAGCGTGTCGCCCGCCGCCCAGCCGGCGCTCCACACGCGCGCTCCAGGTGTGCTGGTGACCGACGGGCTGCCTTGCATTGCGTATATTCCCAAACCGTATGGCGCTACCCCAGGCGGGATAGTAGCCGGGTTGCTCATCAAGGCCCATTTTCCGGTAACGGTTCCGGTAGTGGGGTCGGTAACAAAAATGAAACTCCACAGGTCATTCATTGCGCCGCCGATGGCGCTGCCGTTAACGGCGCCGCTACTGCCGTAACCGCCGCCGCCGAACAACCAGAGATTACCCGATGCATCGGTCCAGCCTATGCTGCCTAACCGCGAGCCTGGGGTATTGCCTTCTGCTGCAATGCGCTCAGTGCCATACACGGCGGCGACGCCCCCCGCTACAGTCTTCGATCCGGCAACCCAGGTCCAGCTTTTGGTAGCGGTGTTGAACGACCACATATCGTTCATTATCCCGCCGGTACCTGCCGAATCGTAACCGCTACCGCCGAATAGCCAGAGAATGCCCGACCCATCGGTCCAGCCTTGCGCGCCCACGCGCGCGCCAGGCAGATTTGTCGTCGAGCCGGTTCCTTGGGTTCCATATAAACCGGCAACATTGGTTGCGGTCGGAGAGCCACCTTCCAAGGTCCATTTCCCTGCGGGAAGGTCTGTAGGGTCGAACATCCATAGATCGTTGAGTGCCACACCGGTGCCGGCCGCATTGATCGACCACCCTCCGAATAACCAGAACTTGCCGTTATGGTCCTTCCAGCATGCTGCGCTGGAGCGCGCTCCCGGCGTATCGAGCACTCCCGTCACCCCATTCGATGCCGCGCTGTTAGCGGTATGGGAACCGGCAATCCAGGTTGCTTCGCCTGTCGACGAATTGATAGTCCACATGTCGTTGAGGTAACCAAAGGTTCCGACATAATCCAAACCGGTGCCGCCGAAAAGCCAGAAATTGCCGGATGCATCGGTCCACCCACAAGCGTTAGAACGTGCGCCAGGCATGCTGGTGGCAGGCGGCGTGTTCTGAAGAGTGCCAGTATTAAACGCATTTGCCTTGTTCGAGCCATTGACCCATGTCCATACGTTGCTGCTCACGTTGAAGTGCCA
>JBIODP010000126.1:0-6719 GCA_044445195.1 Burkholderiales bacterium
ATAAATAACTTACTCAATAATCTTGGCAACCACACCGGCGCCGACGGTACGACCGCCTTCGCGAATCGCGAAACGCAAGCCTTCTTCCATCGCAATCGGGTTGATCAGCATCACGGTAATCGACACGTTATCGCCCGGCATCACCATTTCTTTGTCCTTCGGCAACTCGATCGACCCCGTCACGTCCGTCGTACGGAAGTAAAACTGCGGGCGATAGTTGTTGAAGAACGGCGTATGACGACCGCCTTCGTCTTTCGACAAGACATAAATCTCGCCGGTGAAATGCTTATGCGGCTTGATCGAACCCGGCTTGGCCAACACTTGGCCACGCTCCACGTCTTCACGCTTGGTGCCGCGCAGCAATACCCCAACATTGTCGCCCGCCTGACCCTGGTCCAGCAGCTTGCGGAACATTTCCACACCGGTGCAGGTGGTCTTTTGCGTGTCGCGTATGCCGACGATTTCCAGTTCTTCGCCCACCTTGACGATGCCACGCTCAACCCGGCCTGTGACCACGGTGCCGCGACCGGAGATCGAGAACACGTCTTCCACCGGCAACAGGAACGCGCCGTCGATTGCCCGTTCCGGCGTCGGAATGTAGGTATCGAGCGCTTCGGCCAGCTTCATGATCGCCTGCTCGCCCAATACGCCCGTGTCGCCTTCCAGCGCCAGCTTGGCCGAACCTTGAATGATCGGCAGGTCGTCGCCCGGAAACTCGTACTTGGTCAACAGCTCGCGCACTTCCATTTCAACCAGTTCCAGCAATTCTGCGTCATCCACCATGTCGCACTTGTTCAGGAACACAATGATGTACGGCACGCCGACCTGACGGGCCAGCAGGATGTGCTCGCGCGTTTGCGGCATCGGGCCGTCTGCGGCCGAGCACACCAGAATGGCCCCGTCCATCTGCGCGGCGCCGGTAATCATGTTTTTCACA
The DNA here is from genome assembly GCA_044445195.1 of Burkholderiales bacterium. Taxonomy (GTDB): domain Bacteria; phylum Pseudomonadota; class Gammaproteobacteria; order Burkholderiales; family Burkholderiaceae_D; genus PKWO01. The sequence goes on from JBIODP010000126.1 coordinate 938, forward strand.
TAATCGGCATGGCCCGGGCAGTCAACGTGTGCATAGTGGCGGTTCGCCGTTTCATATTCAACGTGCGCGGTGTTGATCGTGATGCCGCGCGCTTTTTCTTCCGGCGCCGCATCAATCTGATCGTACGCCTTCGCTTCGCCGCCAAATTTCTTCGACAATACCGTGGCGATCGCCGCAGTCAACGTGGTCTTGCCGTGATCGACGTGCCCAATCGTGCCTACATTCACGTGCGGCTTCGTCCGCTCAAACTTGCTCTTTGCCATTTTATGCTTCCTTCAAAAAGAACGATTTATCTATCAATATTGACGCTTGTTATTGATGCTTATAATTCACGCTTATTACTTGTTTTTCGAACTGATGATTGCTTCAGTCACATTCTTCGGTGCCTCGGAATAGTGCTTGAATTCCATCGTATAAGTAGCACGGCCTTGCGTTGCGGAACGCAACGATGTCGAATAACCAAACATCTCGGACAAAGGCACTTCCGCTTTGATGATCTTGCCGCCACCACCGGCGATCTCATCCATGCCCTGCACCATGCCGCGACGTGAAGACAAATCGCCCATCACCGTGCCGGCATAGTCTTCCGGCGTTTCCACTTCAACCGCCATCATCGGCTCAAGAATGACAGGGCTGGCTTTGCGGCAACCATCCTTGAATGCCATCGAAGCAGCCATGCGGAATGCGTTTTCGTTCGAGTCGACGTCATGGTAGGAACCGAAGAACAGGGTTACCTTGACATCCACCACCGGATAGCCGGCCATCACGCCAGACGTCAAGGTCTCGCGCACACCCTTCTCGACTGCAGGGATATATTCACGCGGAACAGTACCGCCCTTGATCGCATCGACAAATTCAAAACCCTTGCCCGGCTCTTGCGGCTCAATTTTCAATACAACGTGACCGTATTGACCGCGACCGCCGGATTGCTTGACGAATTTTCCTTCGATTTCTTCGCAAGTCTTGCGGATCGTTTCGCGATAGGCGACTTGCGGCTTGCCAACCGTCGCCTCAACGTTGAATTCACGACGCATCCGGTCGACAATGATTTCCAGATGCAATTCACCCATACCGGCGATGATGGTCTGACCCGATTCTTCATCGGTACGAACGCGGAACGAGGGATCTTCCTGCGCCAGGCGATTCAATGCCAGGCCCATTTTTTCCTGATCCTGCTTGGTCTTCGGTTCAACGGCTTGTGAAATCACCGGCTCAGGGAAAACCATGCGCTCAAGCGTGATGATGGAGCCGGGGTCGCACAAGGTCTCGCCGGTAGTCGCATCTTTCAAACCCACTGCCGCAGCGATATCCCCGGCGCGCACTTCCTTGATTTCTTCGCGCTGATTGGCGTGCATCTGCAGAATACGGCCAAGGCGCTCTTTCTTGCCCTTGATCGGGTTGTAGACGGTATCGCCTGAATTGATCGTACCCGAATATACGCGGAAGAAAATCAACTGGCCGACGAACGGGTCGGTCATGATCTTGAATGCCAGCGCAGAAAATTTCTCCGTATCCTCAGGTTTGCGGCTGGTCGGATTTTCGTCTTCATCCAGGCCCTGAACCGGAGGAATGTCCGCCGGCGAAGGCAGGTAATCGATCACGCCGTCAAGCATGGCCTGCACGCCCTTGTTCTTGAATGCAGAACCGCACATCATCGGCACGATTTCAGCGGCGAGCGTGCGCTGGCGCAGCGCCACCTTGATTTCAGCTTCGGTCAGGTCGCCTTCTTCAAGATATTTGTTCATCAAGTCTTCATTCGCTTCGGCCGCCGCCTCAACCATCTTCTCGCGCCACTCTTTGGCCTGCGCCAGCAGCTCCGCAGGGATGTCGCGGTAATCGAATTTCATGCCCTGGGAAGCCTCGTCCCAGTAAATGGCCTTCATCTTGACCAGATCGACCACGCCGACGAAGTGCTCTTCGGCGCCGATAGGGATTTGCAACGGAATCGGGTTGGCCTTCAGGCGCGCGCGCATTTGGTCGTACACCTTGAAGAAGTTTGCGCCGGTACGGTCCATCTTGTTGACGAAGGCCAGCCGCGGCACATGGTACTTGTTGGCTTGACGCCAGACGGTTTCCGATTGCGGCTGCACGCCGCCCACCGCACAGTACACCATGCATGCGCCGTCCAGCACGCGCATCGAACGCTCGACTTCGATCGTGAAATCAACGTGTCCGGGCGTGTCGATGATATTGATGTGATGCTCGGCGTAATTATTCGCCATGCCCTTCCAGAAGCAGGTCGTCGCAGCCGACGTGATCGTGATACCGCGCTCTTGTTCCTGCTCCATCCAGTCCATAGTGGCAGCGCCATCATGCACCTCGCCGATTTTATGATTTACGCCTGTGTAAAATAAAATGCGCTCGGTGGTAGTGGTCTTACCGGCATCGATGTGAGCGGAAATACCGATATTGCGGTAACGCTCAATGGGGGTCTTGCGAGCCATATTGAATCCTAAATCTTTTTAATGAACGAAACCGAGCGCCACTTTCAGGAAGAGTGCTCCCCGGTTTTGCTCAAGTAATTCAAGTTATATAAGCAGATGAGCGCCTTTGCACCGGCAAAGACGCCAACATCCAATCTATTAGAAGCGGAAATGCGAGAACGCCTTATTCGCTTCGGCCATACGGTGTACTTCATCGCGCTTTTTCATCGCGCCGCCACGGCCTTCGGCCGCTTCCATCAATTCACCGCCCAAACGCTGCGGCATCGATTTTTCGCTACGCTTATTGGCGGCTTCACGCAGCCAGCGCATGGACAAGGCCATCCGCCGAACCGGGCGCACTTCAACCGGCACCTGGTAATTCGCCCCGCCCACGCGGCGCGACTTGACTTCAACCAGCGGCTTGCAATTATTGACCGCAGTAGCGAACACTTCCAGCGGGTCCTTGCCGGACTTGCTCTGGATGTGATCGAACGCTCCGTAAATAATGCTTTCGGCAATCGATTTCTTGCCGGACAACATCAGGACATTGACAAACTTCGATACATCAACATTGCCGAACTTTGGATCGGGCAGGATATCCCGTTTGGGAACTTCACGACGACGTGGCATTTCGATTCCTTTCAGTCTTCAGTTGAGCACGCAGGACTCAAATTTTCTGCGCACTCGCGGACAGCCATCATAACCATCCACTTACTCGGCCCATCAGGGGCCGACACACATTCCGCCTTGACGGCGAAAAACGATTATTTCTTGCTGGCCTTGGCGCGTTTGGTACCGTACTTCGAACGCGATTGCTTACGGTCCTTGACGCCTTGGGTATCCAATGCGCCGCGCACCATGTGGTAACGCACACCCGGCAAATCCTTCACACGGCCGCCGCGCAACAGCACGACACTATGTTCTTGCAGGTTATGCCCTTCACCGCCAATGTACGAAATGACTTCGAAACCATTGGTCAGGCGTACTTTGGCAACCTTCCGCAAAGCCGAGTTCGGCTTCTTTGGAGTCGTGGTATAAACACGCGTACAGACACCGCGTTTTTGCGGGCTGTTTTCCAGCGCCGGCGATTTGCTCTTGACGCGCGCGGAAACACGCGGCTGGCGAATCAATTGATTGATGGTTGGCATCGCTGTTAATCCAACAAAATAACAACATTAATAATACAGGCCCGGGACAACAGAAAAACGTGGTCATCCGGGAACTAAACTGAATATTTGCGCATAAAAACAGCGCGTTCGATTCGGCTGTGAAGGGAAAAACGCACCGTATGCGAGGAGCAAACCAAAGAGCGCTTAAGCCAAACAGAGCTTAAATTCGAGAACTCGCGAGTATATCCCGAAGAATTTGCGGAGTCAACTAATTTGAGGAAGAATTGATTTCAGGAAAGTGATTGGTGTTCACACTGGCTTATCCGGCCGATCCAGCACAACCAGCGCCCGTTCCGACCATTGGACCCAGAACGTTTCCCGCAGGATTCCCGCTGACAGTATCAGGTGATGCACCTGCATTTCATACGATTCGCTTTCGCCTGCAAGCAGATCGGTGAAACCTTTCTTCTCCAGCTCGAGATAGTGCTGCAAGCGCTCGCGGTGGCCTGTTAGCCTGCGGCGGATATCGTACTCGATGCCGGTCGAACCTATGGCCGCTTCGGCGCGCAGCCTGACCATCAACTCTTCGCGCAACGGCTTGGAATCCTGGCTTTCGCCTGCCCAGCGCCGCAATTCGTCGCGACCTGCCGGTAGCACCTGATAGGCCTTCTTGCGCCCCCTCCCCGATTCCGGCTGTTGCGACTGTACCCAACCCGCCTTTTCCAGCCGCGCGAGTTCGCGGTAAATCTGCTGGTGGGTCGCCTGCCAGAAAAAACCGATTGAGCGGTCGAATCGGCGCGCCAGCTCAGCGCCGGAACAAGAACATTCAATCAGGGAAGTAAGTAGCGCGTGAGGTAATGACATGTTGGCAATATTGAACGATTTGCATTATGTTGATTATGCGCTTGCATACCGGTTAATGCAACCAGTTGCATTTTTTTGGATTAAAGCGTAAAGTCTATGCAACCAGTTGCATCAAATCGATGCCCATTATTTGACGCCCATAACATTTCTTCCAGGAGATAACATGCCCTACGCCAGCCTGCTCAAGCCGCTCGACCTTGGTTTCACCACTCTGAAAAATCGGGTGCTGATGGGTTCCATGCACACCGGTCTGGAAGACATTGCCGACAGCCATCACCGCATGGCGGCATTTTATGGCGCACGCGCCAAGGGCGGTTGCGGCCTCATCGTCACCGGCGGCTTCGCCCCGAACGAAGAAAGCATCGTCATGCAGGGCGCCCATATCTTCAATAACGAAACCGAGGCTGAACGGCACCGCGTCATCACCGATGCCGTCCACGTCCATGGCGGCAAGATTTGCATGCAAATTCTGCACACTGGCCGTTATGCGTACACCCCAAATAGCGTGGCGCCTTCGGCCATCAAGGCGCCGATCAGCCCTTTCACGCCGCGCGCGCTGACCGAAGAAGATATTCAGCGCACCATCGCCGACTTCGCCCAGTGCGCCGCCATGGCCCAGCATGGCGGTTACGACGGCGTGGAGATCATGGGCTCCGAAGGATACCTGATCAACCAGTTCATCGCGCGGCACACCAATCAGCGCGACGACCGGTGGGGCGGCAGTTTCGAAAACCGCATCCGCTTCGGCCTCGAAGTCATTCGCGCAGTGCGGGCGCGCACCGGGCCGAATTTCATCATCGTGTTCCGCTTGTCGATGCTCGATCTGGTTGAAGACAGCAGTACCTGGGACGAAGTTGTGGCGCTGGCAAAGGAGGTCGAGAAAGCCGGCGCCACCATCATCAACACCGGCATCGGCTGGCACGAGGCGCGCATACCCACCATTGCCACCATGGTGCCGCGCGGCGCCTATACCGCCGTGACCCGCCGCATGATGGGTCAGGTCAAGATTCCGCTTATTACCACCAACCGGATCAACGACCCGGCGCTGGCCGACGCCATCATTGCGCGCGGCGACGCCGACATGGTTTCCATGGCGCGGCCTTTTCTGGCCGATGCGGAGTTCGTCAACAAGGCAGCCAACGGGCGGGCCGATGCCATCAATACCTGCATCGGCTGCAACCAGGCCTGCCTCGATCACATCTTTACACTACAATTTTGCTCGTGCCTGGTCAACCCATTTGCCTGTCACGAAGCGGATGTTACGGTGGAGCCGGCGCAGCCCCCGCGCAAGATTGCCGTGGTCGGCGCCGGGGTCGCTGGACTAGCCGCAGCCACGCTGCTTGCCGAACGCGGGCATCAGGTCAGCCTGTTCGACGCTGCCGTTGA
>JBIODP010000127.1:0-6682 GCA_044445195.1 Burkholderiales bacterium
CATCGGCGCTACGGTATAGCGCCAGCAAGGCATCAGGGGAAACTTCAGCGGCGAATTCGACGCTGTCTTGCAAACCCAACTCAGCTATGTGCGCTTCCAGGCGTTGCCGATAGCCGGTGTCGATTGTGCCGCCTATGCTGCCGGCCAATATCAGGCGCACTTGCCGATCGGAGTAATAAAGCAGTTCGTGCAGCATGTCGACCAATTGCCATTGGCGATTGCTTTCATCTGCGGGACCGACAAACAAGAGATTGAGCTTGTTCCAATACGCATCCGCCGCGCGCAGGTCGAGCGGCTGGCGGCACCGGTGTGCAAGGTCGGTCAGCAAGGCGATGATTGCGCCGGTATCCAGCCGATCGATACGCGTATCGGCGGCAAGTTCATGGGCCTGTCGAAGCCGGCGCAACCGGCGGTAAACGCGCACGGCAATCGCTCCTATCCAGGGAATGGATTTGATCGCTTCGCGCAAGTTGAAAGGTGTTCCTGCCGATTCAGGCGCGTTCCGAATCGGGCTTTCCGCAGTGCGGGTGCAACTGGCAGGTTGGGCTGCAAAGCCCAACGGTTTTTTGCCATCGCTATCGTTGGGCTTTGCAGCCCAACCTACCCGGCTAAGGGTCGTGCCTGAAGCCGGCAATTCCGCAAACAGCGGCTTGCGCCGCCGCCGGCTGCTCAAGATACCTTCAAGCTTGCCGGCAAGCTGTTGTTGGTCTATCTCGGGATTATTCGAAGGTGGCGTCATGAATTTTCCTGGCCATTGCTTTCACGCGAGCTATCAAAGACGATATCGGCGCGCTCCTGCCACCGTGCCTGAATCCGTCCGGCACGCATTGCATGTCGTTTATCAGGCCTTCGCCGGGAAGGGCGATTTCTTTTTTGAAGTTCCAGTTTCGATCATAGAGCATCAGTTTTCCCATTGTGAAATCGCGGGCGCTTCTCTCCGCCAGTTCGGAAATTCCGATGCAACGACACTTTTTGTCAAAGGCGATTCCACGCGGAAATCCCCCGGTTTCCAGCAGGAATCCCTGGTTGCCAAGTATTTGTCCATCAAATGAAGAGCAGGTGAAAAGTTGATTTTCTTCTTGCCAGAGATTGTGCGCCCAATGACCGAGCGCCACACGCTCAACGAGTTCTCGCGTTGAAACAGAAAAAGCCAATAGCTCGCTGGGGCCCTTGTTATGCGCCACGATCCAGATGACCCCGCGCTCTTGATCGAACATGAACGAATTGAAATGGTACGCTTCGCCCACCCCCTCCGGAATGGCGCCCAGCGGAAACCACGATTCCCAGTGCGCGCCGTCCCAGATCGCAATCATGTCGTCATAAGAACAGGTCGCGAACAATTTTCCGTCGTGCCAGGCAATTTCGTGAAGATCCCTGAGCGGAAACCGCGGTGTTGGCAACGATCCGCAGAGTTGCAGCGCCTGATCGAAAATCAGGATTTCGCCGCGTTCCTCAGCCTGCGGGATTTCCGACGAAACCAGCCGGTTGCGCACAGCCACATATAGGTGTTTGCCGGCGCGGGCAATGCCGTAATACAGGCCATGGCCGCGATCCAACGAAATCGATTTGTTGCTGTCGGTGTCAACCAGAAGAAAGGAATGTGAAGTCGTGACGAGAAGATGCATTGCGCTTATCCTGAAAACCGGTGTACTTTGCATGAAGGGTCGAGATTGTATACGCCGGCCCAGAATATCGCATCCATATTTTTCAGGACCGTAAAGGCTCTGGCGTCCTGCAGCCTTGCCAGGGTTTGATTGAAATCGCCTTCGCCGGCGCCCCCTTCGGATGTTCCTGCGGTGATCGTGTACTCACCGGCCGACAAGCTTGCCTTGAAAGTGAATTCCGCCACAATTCTCTCGCCGCGGGTCACGCTTCCCAGCTTGCGCCGCATGCAGTAGGTATTGGTCATGAATACCGCCTCGCCGCGATTATTGCGAATTTGAAACCCGATATGGGGATCAAGGTAATCCTGTCCATATTGAACTTCCACGCGGACGGTCACGGTCGCTTCACTGACCACGGCACTTACCGAACGGTTGTCGCTCCATAAATCGACGGAGCAAATCGCTGCGCCGTCGCTGCTGAAAGAGCCGATTGCCGGTTCGTTCAATACGGGAGCCTTTGCTTCGACCGCATTCGTTTCGATTGTTCCGGCATCCGCGTTATTAACGGTAGCGGCGATGCCGGGACTGGATGTCGCATGCTCGACGATCGTCACCTTGGCGCTGCCGCTTTCGCGATGTTGCAAAACGTGGGCGTTGTAAAGGTCGATTACCTGGCGCGGGGAGCCGTCCAGCGCGATGCGGCCATCGCTTATCAGCATCGCGCGGTCGCATAGCGAATAGACCGCGCTCATCGAATGCGAAACGAATAACAGGGTAGTGCCGGCTTCGCAAAAGGAGCGAATCCGCTCGAAACATTTTTGCTGAAAAAATACGTCGCCGACCGCCAATGCTTCATCCACAATCAAGATGTCGGGCCGTATTGCGGTCGCGACACTGAACGCCAGCCGCACTTGCATGCCGCTGGAATAGATGCGCACCGGTTGATCGATATATTCGCCAATCTCGGCAAACGACTCTATCTCCGGCATCAGGGTGGAGATTTCCTCCACGCTCATGCCGATCAATTGACCGGACATCAATGCATTTTGCCGCCCGGTAAAATCCGGGTGAAATCCCATGCCAAGTTCCAGCAACGCGGCGACGCGGCCGGTAGTCGTCACCATGCCTGCGGTGGGGGTCGAGGTGCCGGTAATCAATTTGAGCAGCGTGCTTTTGCCGGCGCCATTGATTCCGATGATGCCGACCGATTCGCCGGCGTTCACCTGAAAGTCGATGTCTTGCAAGACCCATTTCAACTGGTGCCGTTTTTTTCCGAAGGGAACGATCCATTCGGCAAGACGCGACCAGTGGTTCGGGTATCGTTTATAGGCTTTGCCCAGATTGGAAACGCGAATGCTGCCCATCAGAGTTCGTCCACCATTTCGCCAGCGCGGGCGCGGAATAGAAGCATGCCGGCAATGCATAAGACGATGGCGATCAGCGTGACCGGCAACAGCGTTCCCCATTGCGGCCATTGGCGCCCTACCAGAACGGCTTGGCAAGCCATTATAAGCGCCGCCATCGGGTTCCAGACCAGCAGCGAACGGATATGCTCGGGCAATACGGCGGCAGGGTACACAATCGGCGTGAACCAGAACCAGAACTGGAGGAAGATGGCGAAAAATTGCCCTATATCGCGAAAAAAGACATTGAGCACGCCGAGGATGATACCCAGGCCGATTGAAAAAAGCACTTGCACCGCGATGATGGGAATAAGCGCCAGGAACACCCACCCGGGGAAGTTGCCGCTCACAATCAGGAAGCCGGTGAATAATCCAAAGATGATGGCGAAGTTGATGCCCGCATTCAATACCACGATGAGCGGCAGGCAAATGCGGGGAAAGCTCAGCTTTTTAATGAGGTTGGCGTGCTCCAGAAAGACGTTTTGTCCGCGCCCGGTTATTTCCGCAAACAAGCCCCACGTCAGCACGCCTGCGCACAGATAAATGCTGTAGGCAAAGCTGGAATCGCTACCCGGCAATCTGGCGCGCATCACCTGCGCGAAGATTACCGTGTAGACGACTATCATCGCCAAAGGATTCAATACGGTCCATGCCGCGCCCAGCATCGAGTTGCGGTACTTCGACTGAAACTCGCGCTTGACGCTGCCGGAGATGAATCCGCGATACGCCCAGATGCTTTTCAGCATGGTTGGAGAAATCATCGGCGCCTTCCGCAGTAAGCCGATGCAGAGGAGTCGGGCAGTGTTAAATTTTTTATCATAGTCGGTGTCGACAGGAAGCCTAAGGCGTGCCGCCAATTAATTTCTGCAATTCTTCCGGTTTGCGGATAATAAGCCGGTGCGAGTCTTTTTCCACGATTCCCTGCTGTACCAGCGTCATAATCGCGCGGGTGACGGTCTCGCGACTGGTGTTGATCATATTGGCGATATCCTGATGGGTCGGAAGATTTTCCACCACTTCCACGCTGCCCGGGGCGGTATGCTTGAATAGCACCAGGAAAGTGTAGATTCGCCTTGACGTATTATTGATGCTGAGCAGAGCCCGAAATTCGGAATCGCGCTGAATCTTGTCCGCCAGATGGCGCAACATCTGGTTGGCGACCGATGGCGAATGCGAGAACAGGTGCAAGGCTGTCGCACTCGGCAAGAAACCGACCAGCACTTCCGTCAACGCCAGCACCGAAGCGGTACGGGTTGAGCCGTTGATGACTGCTATTTCGCCAAAAAAATCCCCCGGCGCCAGCATCCGCAAGCCGATCGCGCGACCGTCTTCCGTGACGTCGATAACCTGCAATTGGCCGGACAGCAGAAACAGCAGACTATCGCCGATGCCGCCCTTCTGCAGCACAATTTCACGCCTGCCGAATTTGCGGATGCGCATATCGGCTGACAGCCGAGCCAGCTCCTCGTCCGTCAAATTAGCCAATAGAGGGATTTTACGGAAATTGACCTGACTGATTTTATACATTCTGGTCTTGACTGCATCGGCCGGCGCCGGTGGCATGAGCCTGTTCTGCGGCGTTGGGCTGCTTGGGCTGCTTGTGCTATTACCGGCTTTCCCGCCTGGCAGTTGTTTCGTGTTATCGGTCATCGGCGGACCTTTTGAATATCCTTGGAGCATGACGAATTATAGCCATTATCGACAAAGGTTTGCGATTGCCTGGTCCCATTTCGGCTGCTTTCCTCATGCTCCGGGCTCCAGCGTATATAAGGCAGTCGGCTTCTCCTTGCCGCGCAATATCCGTTCGCCCAACGCGATGAAGCGGTGTCGTTTTGCCTGGCTTACTGCGCCTGGCCCGATAATGATATCGTGCGGAAATTCGCGGGCCGATTCTTCCAGGCGCGACGCAACGTTCACGCTGTCGCCCACTGCTGTATAGATGCTGCGGAATGAAGTGCCGAAGTCGCCGGCCATGGCAACGCCGCTTTCTATGCCGATGCGAACACGCACCGGGATCTTCCCTGCCGCACTGCGCGACTGATTGAAGCGATGCACTTCACGGACAATGGCTTTTGCCGCATCCAGCGCCAGGTCGGCGTGGTTGTCGTTCGGCAGCGGCGCGCCCCAAAAGGCGACCAATCCATCGCCGGTATATTTGTCCAGCGTGCCATGTTGCTCCAGTACCGGCCGGGTCAGGCAATCGAGAAAGTCGCGAGTTATTTCCGCGGCTTCCTCAACCGGCAACGATTCCACATGCGACGTATAGCGTTCCATATCCGCTATCAGTGTCGTTACGCTGAGCTGGCGCGGCGCTAACGGATTTTTTAAATTACTGAGGAGTAATTCATCGACGACCTCGCGGGCAACATACTGGCGCAAGGTTCCCAGCAAGCGGCGCGATTTTCGTTGTGAAATCTGCCAGTCGAAAGGCACCGCGACTGCCAGCAGGAACAGGTTGGAAACCAAGGGGCCGGTTGTGGAAAAAGTGGGGTCATGCGGGTAAATCCAGTATGCCAGCGCCAGCCAGACCAGCGATGCGGCGCCCAGCAAAGCGACGCTGGATACGGCAGACAGGTGCGCAAAAATATAGGTTGCCATGACCGTCGCCGCGATCGAAAACAAGACTGCAATCCATCGCCCCGGCCACATTTTCGGCGCGCGGCCTTGCTGGCGGTCCAGCAGCGATGAAAGTAACGCTGCATGCACCAGCAAACCGGGTGTCGAGGCAGCCAGCGGAGTGGCGACACGATCCGTCAGGCCCAGCGCCGAAGAACCGACCAGCACCAGACGTCCGGCAATTTCATTGGCGGGACTGCGCAGGTTCAGAATGTTGGCGGCGCTTTCCCCCTTGTACGCCGACCATTTCCGTTCGAGTGGCACACGAAACAAGCCGGCATTGCGGCTGCCATTGCTGGACAAGACTTGATTGACGTTGCCGCCGGCGCAGCATGCGAAGAGCGCCAATGCCAGCGTTGGATAGCCTTGCCCATCGAATTGCGTCACCATGGGCAAGCGCCGCAAGGCGCCGTCCTGATCGGGGATGAATCCAATATTGCCGATATGCGCAGCGTGCGCAAGACCCGCATGATTGGCGATGTATCCGGTGGCGGTCGGGGCCGTCAGGTTTGCGGTTTGCGCCAACGCCGGATCGCCGCCGGTAATGCTTCCGATGCGCAGCGGTAGCGGCTGCACCGCGTAATCGAATGCTTGCGCCAGCACCACCGGCCCGTACTGCGCCAGCTTTGCCAGCCGTGCGTCGCCTTCGCCGTCGGCATGTTCGGGCAGCACGATGTCAAGCGCGATGCCGCGCGCGCTATAGTTGCTCAGCAAAGTTTCCAGCAATGCCGCGATGCGCGTTCGCGGCCAAGGCCACGCGCCGATTTCCGCCAGACTGGATTCATCGATATCGACCACGAGAATTCTGGGGTCCGGGCTGGTGCTTGCATGCAGGCGAATGAAGCGGTCGCGCAGCCATTCATTTGCAAAATTCCATTCACCGGGCGCGGGGACCCACTGTGTCCAGCAGGTTAACAGGATGGCGACCAGTGCGATACCGGATCGTAGCAGAGGCGCCGGCAACAGGAATGATCGGAAGACAGCCGGTAATTTCATGGTGGGCGATCTAAGGCGCAAGCGTGATCTGCAAGCGTTATCGTGTTTAAGATAGAATAATGG
>JBIODP010000128.1:0-6643 GCA_044445195.1 Burkholderiales bacterium
GGTTACCTTCGTGCTTGCCACGCTCGGTTCGGCGAAAACGAGCGGCTTCAGGATCGTCTGCCAGTGCGCTGAAATGGGCGCCCGGAGCGTTTTTTCGGTTTCGGAGAAGTGGATTTTGTGGTCCTGGAAATTGCTGGCCGCAATCGGTTTTTCTTCTTTATCCACAAACGTGACGACTGCCGGGCAATGGCCTGCTTGCTGATTTCCCCAATTGTTCCAATACGGCGGATACGCATGCCGCAATTCGTCCAATACGCTTTCAGCGAGCTCCAGCGGTATTCCTTGGGCGCTGACTTCGACGACCAGAATCGCAATTGCATGATGGAATAGGTACAGGTGCAACCTCTCCACATGCAAGCGCAGCGGCGCATCGGTCTCCGCTGCGCCAGAGTGGCGGTAGTCGATTGCGGTGACGTCCTTGCGCTCGAAGATGCGCATCGGTGAGTTCGTTTCTTCGGGCTTCGTTCCGTATAAGAATCGTTGCACAAACGGATGAAAATAGACAAACTCCGCGTAGCGAGACTCCCGGATTTTGTCGTCGCGCGGATTGTCTGCACGGAAGTAACGATCATCGAGCGGTTTCCACGAGGAATCGCTCTCGAGGAGCCTTACTGCGTCGTCAAATACGCCAGACCGATCTTTTGTTCCGGCGACACCCAGTTGCAGCGGCCAAAGCAATATTTCGCTGAAGTGCCTGACGATCGGCCCTTCGTCGGTCGATTTCATCCCGTCTGTCGCAAACGCCTTCTGGATCATTTTATTTTCTCACTGAGATTTATGATTCCATTGGGAAACGACTGAATTCCCAATCGAAAGAGAACTGGAAGCGTTTTATTGGTTATATGCGCCGCACCCGTATCGTAGCTGCCAGCGATTGTATCCGAGTTCACATGGTGAGGGAAGATAAATTTGACAATTCGTCATTCATGGCAGCGGCAATTTATAACCTCCGCGGACGACGGAATATTGAGCACCATATTGCATAATATAAAATGCAATGTCACGATTTGAAAAATAAAAAAAGTGCTGGTACAATGTTCCCATTGCTCAAAACTTACTCACAATGATTCACCATGCCTGACAACGATGCTGGTTTACCATAACCGCAAATCGGGGTAGGCTATACCAAACAGGAGACGCACCCATGTCAGCTCGACTCGACGCAATCATGGCGCAAGCTGCTATCGATCCCGATGCGGCAGAAACGCAGGAGTGGCTCGATGCGCTCGAAGCAGTCATCGAAAATGAAGGCCCCGAACGGGCCCATTACCTGATGGAGCGGATGGTCGATCTGGCGCGGCGGCGCGGAGCGCAAATCCCTTTTTCCAGCAATACCGCCTACGTTAATACCATTCCGGCCCATCTCGGCGCGCATTGTCCGGGCAATCTGGAGTATGAAGAGCGCCTGCGCTCGTGGATGCGCTGGAACGCAATGGCGATGGTGGTCAAGGCCAACCGCGCCGATGGCGATCTCGGCGGCCATATCTCCAGTTTCGCCTCCCTGGCCAATATGCTGGGGATCGGATTCAACCATTTTTGGCATGCGCCGACCGCCGATCATGGCGGCGATCTGCTTTACCTGCAAGGTCATTCGTCGCCCGGCATTTATGCGCGCGCCTTCCTTGAAGGCCGGCTGACTGAAGAACAATTGCTCAATTTCCGTCGTGAAGTCGATGGCAAGGGGCTGTCTTCTTATCCGCATCCCAAGCTGATGCCGACATTCTGGCAATTTCCGACGGTGTCGATGGGCCTCGGCCCGCTGATGGCGATTTATCAGGCGCGCTTCCTCAAATATCTGCACGCCCGCGGCATTGCCGATACGGCTAAACGCAAAGTGTGGGCATTTTGCGGCGATGGCGAAATGGACGAACCGGAGTCGATGGGCGCGATCGGCATGGCCGGTCGTGAAATGCTGGATAACCTGGTCATGGTAGTCAACTGCAACTTGCAGCGTCTGGATGGCCCGGTGCGCGGCAACGGCAAGATTATTCAGGAGCTGGAAGCCGATTTTCGCGGCGCCGGCTGGAATGTGATCAAGGTTATATGGGGCCGTAACTGGGACGAATTGCTGGCGCGCGATAAAGAAGGCATCCTGCAGCGCGTGATGATGGAAACGGTCGACGGCGAATATCAGAATTACAAAGCCAAGGACGGCGCCTACGTGCGCGAACATTTCTTCGGCAAGCATCCGAAGCTGCTGGAGATGGTCAGCCGGATGACGGACGACGACATCTGGCACCTGAATCGCGGCGGCCATGATCCGCACAAGATCTATGCTGCATTCAAGGAAGCACAGGAAAAAACCGGGCAGCCGACTGTGCTGCTGATTAAAACCGTCAAGGGCTACGGCATGGGAAAATCGGGCGAGGCCCGCAATACCGCCCATCAAACCAAGAAGCTGGACGACGCCAGCATCCGCGAAATGCGGGACCGTTTTTCGATCCCGATTCCAGACGATCAATTGGCCGAGGTGCCGTTTTTCAAGCCGGCGGACGATGCGCCGGAAATGATCTATTTGCACGAGAGCCGCAAGGCATTGGGCGGTTACCTGCCGCAACGCCGGATGACGGCCGACGAAGAATTGCCGGTTCCGGAACTGTCGGCGTTTCATGCAGTGCTGGACGCCACTGCCGAGGGGCGCGAGATATCCACTACCCAAGCCTTTGTGCGCATTATTTCGACCCTGTTGCGCGATCCGAATCTGGGGCAGCGCGTGGTGCCAATCCTGGTCGATGAGGCACGCACCTTCGGCATGGAAGGCTTGTTCCGCCAAATCGGCATTTTCAGCCAGCAGGGGCAATTGTATGAGCCGGTCGATATAGATCAGGTGATGTACTATCGCGAAGACAAGGCCGGCCAGATATTACAGGAAGGCATTAACGAAGCGGGCGCAATGAGTTCGTGGATTGCGGCGGCTACCTCGTATTCGACCAATAATCGCATCATGGTGCCGTTCTATGCTTTTTATTCGATGTTCGGATTGCAGCGCATCGGCGACCTGGCATGGGCTTCCGGCGATATGCGCGCACGCGGTTTTCTGCTGGGCGGCACGGCCGGCCGCACTACGCTGAACGGCGAAGGTTTGCAGCACGAAGACGGCCACAGCCATGTGCTGGCCTCGACGATTCCGAATTGCATTCCCTACGACCCGACATTCGCGCACGAGGTAGCCGTCATCATGCATGACGGCCTGAAGCGCATGGTCGAAAAGCAGGAAGACGTGTTTTACTACATTACCCTGATGAACGAGAACTACAGCCATCCGGGCTTGAAGCCGGGGCAGGAGCAAGACATATTAAAAGGGCTGTATTTATTGCAGGAAGGCGAAAAAAGCGGCAAGCACCGGATTCAACTGATGGGTTCCGGCACCATTCTGCGCGAAGTGATCGCCGCCGCCGAATTGCTCAAAAGCGACTGGGGCATTAATGCCGACGTCTGGTCCGCGCCCTCATTCACCTTGCTGGCGCGCGACGGCCAGGATGTAGAACGCTGGAATATGCTTAACCCGACCGATGAGAAACCGCGCATCGCGCATGTCACGCAGGCTTTGCAAGGAACTGCCGGGCCGATCGTGGCAGCGACCGATTACATGTACGCCTTTGCTGAGCAAGTCCGGGCCTTCATCCCCAAGGGCCGCAGTTACAAGGTGCTTGGCACCGACGGTTTCGGCCGCTCGGACAGCCGCGCAAAATTGCGCGAATTCTTTGAAGTGGATCGTTACTTCGTTACCGTGGCGGCACTCAAATCCCTGGCCGATGAAGCGGCAATTTCGGCATCGGTGGTAGCGCAAGCGATCGCCAAATATGGCATCGATCCGAACAAACCGAACCCAGTCACGCTGTAATGGAGCACACGCTATGAGCATGGTGGAAGTCAAGGTCCCGAATATCGGCGACTTCAAGGAAGTGGAAGTTATCGAACTGATGGTCAAACCGGGCGACACGGTCAAGGTGGACCAGTCGCTGATCACGGTGGAGTCCGACAAGGCTAGCATGGAGATACCGTCCAGCCATGCGGGTGTGATCAAGGAATTGAAGATCAAGATCGGCGACAAGGTGTCTGAAGGGTCGCTGCTGCTCCTGTTGGAAAGCGATGCGGCGGCGACTGCTGCTGCCGCTCCGGCTGCAACGGATGCGCCAAGTGCGGCGGCAGTGACAACCGTTACCGCTCCGGCAGAAAGCAAGCCGGCGCCGACCGCTCCATCCGAAGCCGCCTCACACGGCAGCGGCGGTTTGCCGCATGCATCGCCCTCGGTCCGAAAATTTGCGCGTGAACTCGGTGTTGACTTGGCTGGCATGTTGACGTCCATGAGCGGTTCGGGACCCAAGGGGCGCATCCTGCATGAAGACGTGCAGCAATATGTAAAAGGCGTCATGTCCGGGACTGCAGCCGGCCCTGCCGCGAGCGCCAGGGGCGGCAGCGGGGCCGGGCTGGACCTGCTGGCCTGGCCTTCGCTCGATTTCTCGAAATTCGGTCAGACCGCGTTGCAGCCATTGTCCCGCATCAAAAAAATCAGCGGCCAGAATTTGCATCGTAACTGGGTCATGATTCCGCATGTGACGCAATTCGACGAGGCCGATGTGACGGAACTGGAAGAGTTCCGCAAGACTTCGAACGCCGCCATGGCGAAATCCGGCGTCAAGCTGACGATGCTGGCGTTTGTCATCAAGGCCTGCGTCGCGGCGTTGAAGAAATTCCCGGCGTTCAATGCGTCGCTCGACGCCAAGGGCGAGAACCTGATACTCAAACAGTATTATCACATCGGTTTTGCAGCCGATACGCCGAATGGACTGGTGGTGCCGGTGATCAGGGACGTCGACAAAAAAGGTATCGCGCAGATTGCGCAGGAGATGGGCGAGCTGTCTGCCCAGGCCCGCGACGGCAAATTGAAGCCGTCCGATATGCAGGGCGCGAGTTTCACCATCTCTTCGCTCGGCGGCATCGGCGGGACCGCCTTTACCCCCATCGTCAATGCGCCCGAAGTGGCCATACTCGGGCTGTCGAAATCGGCAATCAAGCCGGTTTGGGATGGCGCGGAATTCAGGCCGCGCCTGATGCTGCCGCTATCCCTGTCGTACGACCATCGCGTGATCGACGGCGCAATGGGGGCGCGCTTCAGCGTGTATCTGGCTGAATTGCTGGTCGATATGCGCAAGACCTTGTTGTGATCGGAAAAGACATGAGCGTCGATATCGAATGTGAAACGCTGGTTCTGGGAGCCGGCCCCGGCGGTTACACCGCCGCCTTTCGGGCGGCCGACCTGGGGCAGAAAGTCGTGCTGGTCGAGCAATATCCTTCTCTTGGCGGGGTGTGCCTGAATGTCGGCTGCATTCCGTCCAAGGCATTGTTGCATGCGGCCAAAGTGATTACCGAAGCCGAAGAGATGGCCCATTTCGGTATCAGGATGTCGGCGCCAGAAGTCGATATCGATGCACTGCGCGGCTGGAAAGAAAGCATCGTAAAAAAGCTGACCGGCGGTTTGTCGGGCCTGGCCAAGGCGCGCAAGGTGCAGGTGGTGACGGGGGTGGGGACGTTCGCCTCCGCAAATACGCTTGCCGTCGAGACCAGGGACGGCAGCAAGGTCATCGGATTCAAAAATGCCATTATTGCCGCCGGTTCGTCGGTTGCCAGGATTCCCGGTTTTCCGTATGACGATCCGCGCCTGATCGACTCGACCGGCGCGTTGGAACTGCGCCGGATACCGAAGCGGATGCTGGTCGTGGGCGGCGGTATTATTGGACTGGAAATGGCATGCGTATACGATGCGCTCGGCGCCAGTATCACGGTGGTGGAGTTTCTCGACGGCTTGATTCCGGCGGCTGACCGCGACATCGTCAAACCATTGCAGAAACGGATTGAAAAACGGTATGAGGCAATTTACCTGAAGACCAGGGTAAGCAAGCTGGAAGCGCGCGCAGACGGTTTGCTGGCGACCTTCGAAGGCGATAACGCGCCGAAAGAACCGCAACTGTACGATATGGTATTGATGGCGGTCGGCCGCCGTCCCAACGGCAAAGAAGTCGGCGCCGACAAAGCCGGCGTGGCAGTCGGCGAGCGCGGGTTCATTGCGGTCGACAAGCAACAGCGCACCAACGTGCCGCATATTTTTGCGATTGGCGATGTTTGCGGCGAACCGATGCTGGCGCACAAGGCGACCAATGAAGCAAAAGTGGCGGCTGAAACGATTGCCGGCCATAAGACGGCATTCGATGCGATGACAATTCCTTCAGTGGCCTATACCGATCCGGAAATCGCCTGGATGGGCTTGACCGAGACGGAAGCCAAGGCCCAGGGCATCGCCTATGAAAAAGCGAGTTTTCCGTGGGCCGCATCGGGCCGCGCGCTGGCAATGGGCCGCGACGATGGCGTAACCAAGCTGTTATGGGACCCTGTCGGCAAACGCATCCTCGGCGCCGGCATCGTCGGCGTCAATGCCGGCGAATTGCTGGCCGAGGCCGTGCTGGCGCTGGAGATGGGCGCCGATCTGGAAGATATCGCGCTCAGTATTCACCCGCATCCTACTTTGTCGGAGACGCTGATGTTTGCCGCCGAGATGGGGCTGGGCGTCATTACCGATCTATACGTGCCGAAGAAATAGGGTTGCAGGAGCACCGGTTTGCACCCCTCGCCCGCTTGCGGGAGA
>JBIODP010000129.1:0-6560 GCA_044445195.1 Burkholderiales bacterium
GATGCACAAAGCGCGCTCCTGCGTCGCTTGCCGCCGCGCTTCGCCGTTAGCCAGGTCGAACGCAAAGGCACAGCCGTTCCGGGGTAAATCGCAGAGAATCCGGCGATGTAACATAAGGCGGCATTCCGCAAAGTCGCCCCGTTCACTGCGCCCGCGTTCCGCCGGCACAATTCCTCACGGCTTACCGGCCGGGGCAACAGTGCGCGCTCGTTCCGGCTTGACGCCCGATCGTTAGTATTACTAATTGGAGGTGGACTAATGCAGGATAGGCACGCGGCGCCGCTTGTAATACAACGAGGTCGGATTGGTTGGCTTGCTCTTATATTGAAATAAAAAAAGCCATGCCAGCCTTGGCTATTGCGTAAGGCAGTGGGTATGACTTTTTGGCTGCTAAAGAACGGCGATGCACTACACCGGCTGAATCAGCAGTTACGGCGCAAAGACCTCGACTTGCAGGCCATCGACCGGCGTAAAGTGTTTCCCGTTGGCGGTAAAAACGGCAAGGCTGTGTTCAAGCGCCGTGGCCGCGATCAACGCATCGCCTAGCTGCAAGCTGTGCGACAGCGCATACGCGTCAATCAACAGCATGGCCCGGTTGGAGATCGCCGTGCTGATCGGCAAAATCTCCGCATTGGCCACGCTCAAGCCCTTCTTGATTTGCGCCAGTTCTTGCTTATTGCGGCAACCTTGCGCCGGTTCAATGTACGTCACTGCAGCGCTTCCAAAGTGGGTTGCGCCGTTCCCGCCTCGTAGCGCTTGATTTGATTCACATGAATTTGCGCGGCATCAGCCAAGCTTTGCTGCGTGAAATTTTGCGCTTTGCGGAGCTGGATCAAACGAGAAGGAAACATGGGAGGCAAGAAAAGTAAGACGGTGCCCATACTGTACTCGATGGTATCTTAAAACGTTTGCGATAAGGCCATTATACGATATAGATTAAAGTACAGTAAAAGGGTCTTGACAGGTTTTTAGCGAAAGGCGGAAAAATGCCCCGAATCCCCCCAAAACGACATCGAGCGGAATACTTGCCATTCGCCGAAGCCTTGAGAAAACAATGACTTATAATGAACGGGCATTTACAATTAGCAGGTATTCGGTGGGGCCCTATTCAATAATAGGGAGGAAATCGCCTCAACGGGCGTGCCGAATAGTTACCCCAACCAAGGTGATCGGATGAATCCGGTGAATTTCAACACGCAATACTTCCGTCGTTTGCAAGACGTGCGCAACAGTTGCCTGATCGGTTTGCTGCTGACGGCGAATTTTGCCTTCGCGCAAAATGCCGAACCTGCTATTTCGACCTCTGCTGCTGTAGCGAAAACGTCAGAGGAATTGGCCGCTCGCTATCCAAGCGGCTCGATTCAATCAATCGATATGGCGAATCGCGCGTTGGCTGAAGTGGAGCAGCAACGCGCAAAGCTTGAACGGGACTATGCTGCCCAGCAGCATGGCTGCTATTCCAAGTTCCTGGCTAGCGCCTGTCTGGATGCAGCAAAGGAAAGCCGTCAGCTTGCTTTGACGCGGGTTCGCAAAGTTGAGGTGGAGGCAAATTCGTTTATACGCAGCGCACGCGTGGTCGAGAGAGATCGGAATTTGGCCGAGAAGCGTGCCAGCGAGGCGAATACCCGGACTAAATCGCCAGCGGGGCCGGCTGCCGCAGAACCGCCTGCCGTCGAGCAACCGGCGGCGCAGCATGCGGAAACGGAAAAAACAGATGGCGCTCAGCGCATTGCCGAGCATGACGCTAAACTTCGACAGCAGCAACAGGCAGAAAAAGACAGTGCGCCCAAACGTGCGCAGGCGGTTGCCGCCTTCGAGAAAAAAGCAAAAGATGCTGCCGCGCGCCAACGCGACATCGCTGCAAAAAAAGCGGACAAAGAAAGGCGGACCGCCGCCAAGGCCGCCGCCGTTTCGGCGCCTGCCGCGACGGCGCCGGCCAAACCTTAAAAGCATCGCTTGACACTACTATAAAGAGGACGATATGACCGATCATCACTCAAATTGCCAAAGCTGCAAAGGCGGTCAGCGATCCTTCATGGCTGATATTGAAGATGATATCCGCCAGCACGGCTTCGCGATCCTCGATACCGAAACAGTGACCGATGCCGGCACATTGGGAATGGCGTACACGATAGGGTTGGCGGATGCCGGACTTCCTGAGGTTCTTGTTTTCGGTTTGCCGCATCAGGCAGCGATCGATATGCTAAATGATGCTGCTGCTATGCTGCAGAAGAATGTTTTGCCAATTAATGAACCGGTCAAGGACATTGCTAATTCGCTTTTAATGTTTAAATCGATACCGGCGGCCATAGCAGCGGACTATATTGTGCAGGCGAATGATCGAGCCGGGAAAGATCTCCCCGCATTACAGCTGATATGGACTGATGAAAACGGATTGTTTCCATGGGATGCCGGATTTGCATCTCGCTCAGGGCTCATGCAATTCGTCCTGTAGCATCTTAAATTCCATGAAATTGCGGTTTAACCAACAGACGCCGACACCCGGTTTCCATACTATACGGCGCTGTCCATTTTAGTGACCGTGTAGCTCTTGACTTGTTCAGGTGGGGGTATCAACTTGACAATCGCCAGCGAGCAATTGTCTGCGAATGACCCTGCAGCGCGTTCTCTAGCCTTCTTGATCAGCATTTCCGATGCCTGGCGAGGCGAGTTCATTGCAATTGCAGCGCCCAGTTCGGCATCGTCAAAATACCGCCATAGTCCATCCGAGCAAAGCAGAAACGCATCGCCGGGGTTCACGTTATCGCAGCGTTTGATTGTGATGAAAAGCTCACCGGTAGTGTGGCCGAGAACATTGACCAGCAGATTGGACAAGCGATGCCCCTTCGCCTCCTCTCGGGTGAGTTTATTTTCGCTGACCATGAGCTCCACAATTGAATGGTCGATGGTATGTTCAGCGCAGTTCGGTCCGTTGAAGCGGTATAAGCGGGAATCGCCGACATGTGCCCAGACAGCGCTGCCGGTAAGCGTAAGGACCAGTATCACCATGGTGCTGCGCGGCCGCAATTCAGATGCAGAGGTGGTCATGTTGATGATAGTGTGCGCTTCGCGGCCGATGGTTTCCAGCATAGTTTCAACGGTATCGGTCAGCGGCGAGAAAAGATCGAAATTTTGTTTGGCGGAACGAATTACCTGCTCGGCAGCAAGCAAGCCGCTACCTGATTCACCCATTCCGTCGGCCAAGACCGCCATCATATAGCCTGGCGCTTTAGGCGCGACAAAAAATGCGGTGCGATCCTGTTGTTCGCTTTGGTCGCCGATGTGTTGACCGGCTCCTGCTTCGATCTTATATTGATTCATTCGGCTGGGGATTCTTGCCTTTGATGTCAGTTCATTCGGCTTAAGAAATTAAATTATCCCATGTACGTATCGAGTACAGACGAAATTTCCCTGTTTAATTGTAAGTAATTTTAACAGGTTTGAAGGAGTTGCTGTTTAGGCAATATATTGTGATAATAATGTTTTTTTGAGCTAACGTGACGTTTTGGCACACCAATGCGCGCTACCGGCTAACCATATTTTATGGTGGAAATTTCTGCGTTAATCGATTCGTAATAGTGGACCTTGTGTCACAATATAACCATGAGCTCACCGGAAGACATAAAACGACGCATTATTGAACTAGAGGTGGAACATCGCGACTTGGATGTAGTGATCGATACTCTTATCCATGACGTCAGGCGTGAGGAATTGCAATTGCGGCGATTGAAGAAGCGTAAGTTACAGTTAAAAGACCATATAACGTTGCTTAAAATGCAACTTATTCCAGATATTCCAGCGTAAAAGCCACCTCTACGTTGCGGTGAGTTCATTGACCCTGACCGCGTGAGATGCTTGCTTCGTTACCTATTACCAAAAGTTATTTTGACAGACGATATTCCAGCACCGA
This sequence comes from Burkholderiales bacterium, assembly GCA_044445195.1. Classification (GTDB taxonomy): domain Bacteria; phylum Pseudomonadota; class Gammaproteobacteria; order Burkholderiales; family Burkholderiaceae_D; genus PKWO01. Next base: position 3,911 of record JBIODP010000129.1, read on the forward strand.
AAACCGCAGGCTTGCATGACGCAGATATCGAGCAGATTTTTAGCGCTGACGGTTCGTTGGGGCAGACTGTCGGTGGATTTCGGCCCCGCCAATCGCAAACTGAAATGGCCAAGGCGATTGCTCAGGCTATTGCCAATCAAGAAACTTTGATTGCCGAAGCCGGCACCGGCACCGGCAAAACCTTCGCCTACCTGGTGCCTGCTCTGTTATGGGGTGGAAAAGTCATCGTATCCACAGGCACTAAAAATCTGCAGGACCAACTCTTCTTGCGCGATATTCCAACGGTGCGTAAAGCGCTCAATGCACCCGTTTCCGTCGCTTTGCTGAAAGGGCGGGCTAACTACGTGTGTCATTTCCATTTGGAACGGACCCTGCAAAATGGACGATTGACCTCACGGGAAGATGTTGGTCGTTTGCATGAAATTTCTCGTTTCATCAAGACTACCTCCTCCGGCGACAAGGCAGAATTATCCAGGGTGCCGGAAACAGCGCCGATCTGGAGCCTGGTCACTTCGACGCGAGACACCTGCATGGGGGCGGAGTGCCGGTATTACCAGGATTGCTTTGTAATGAAAGCGCGCAAAGAGGCGCAACAGGCCGATGTGGTAGTCGTGAACCATCATTTGTTTTTTGCCGATGTCGCGTTGAAGGACACTGGTATTGCTGAATTATTGCCATCTGCGAATACCATTATTTTCGACGAAGCGCATCAATTACCTGAAACCGCGACGCTGTTTTTTGGCGATACGGTCTCTACCTCGATGGTGCTGGAACTGTGTCGCGATGTCCAGGCCGAGGGCTTGTCACATGCACGCGACGGCGCCGATTGGGCAATAGTTGCCGGGTCGGTCGACCGCGCGGCGCGCGACTTGCGCTTGACTTTTCCACAGGATGTCGTGCGTCTTGCCGTCAACCAAATCGCGCAATCCAGCGCATTTTTCACAGCGCTTCAATTGTTGAAGGAAGAATTGCGCGGCATGATTGCCGTCCTGGAGAAACAGGCCGAGCGCGCCGAGACGCTCGAGCAATGCCGGGTTCGCGCGATAGAACTGGAAGCGCAGTTAATGCGATGGACAGCATCAGGCGAGGGCGCCGCCAGGCAGGAAGACGGACAAGAGCGGGTGCTATGGGTGGAAGCTTTTTCATCGTCGCTGCAATTGCATCAGACGCCGTTGTCCATCGCACCGATTTTTAACAAGCAGCGCGAGGGCGTGCCGCGTGCCTGGATATTCACCTCCGCTACGCTGGCGGTGAAAAACGATTTCAATCACTATACGTCGCAGATGGGATTGAGCAATGAAGCCGCGTACACCTGGTCGAGTCCATTCGATTACGATCGCCAAGGCTTGCTATATGTGCCGGTTAATTTGCCACAGCCGAGTTCGCCCGATTATACGGACGCCGTGATCGATGCGGTGTTACCGATGATCGAGGCAGCCGGAGGACGGTGTTTTTTATTGTGCACCACCAATCGTGCGGTAAACCGCGCTGCGGAGCGTTTGCGTGCCGAGTTCGCCAACCGCAATCTATCGTTCCCGCTCATGGTGCAGGGAGAGGCAGGCCGCACTGAATTGCTGGACCGCTTCCGGGCTGCCGGAAATGCGGTTTTGATCGGCAGCCAAAGTTTTTGGGAAGGTGTCGATGTGCGGGGAGAGGCGCTTTCATTGGTGATAATCGACAAATTGCCATTCGCGCCACCTGACGATCCTGTCCTGGCCGCCCGGATTGAATCAATGGAAAAAAAGGGATTGAACGGTTTCATTCATCATCAATTGCCGGAAGCGATCATTAACCTCAAGCAGGGCGCCGGGCGGTTGATCCGCGATGAAACGGATCGCGGCGTGCTGATGATATGCGACCCAAGGCTGATCTCGAAACCTTACGGCAAACGCATCTGGCAAAGCTTGCCGCCATTCAGGCGGACGCGTGAACTGGAGGTGGCGCAGGAATTTTTTAGAAAAGACAACACAGGCGCCCGATAATGCTTCGTGTAAAATCGGTTTATGCGAATCCTAATTAGTAATGACGATGGTTATCTGGCGCCCGGTTTGGTCGCGTTGGCGGATATGCTTGCTTCGATTGCAGAGATTACGGTCATTGCGCCGGACAGCAATCGATCCGGGTCGTCCAATTCCCTGACGCTGGATCGGCCGCTTTCCCTGCAACAGGCTGCCAACGGTTTTTATTTTGTGAATGGGACGCCATCGGATTGCGTCCATCTGGCGTTGACCGGAGGATTGTCGGTGAAGCCGGATTTGGTGGTTTCGGGCATCAATCAGGGGCAAAATATGGGGGATGACACCTTGTATTCCGGCACGGTGGCGGCGGCGACGGAAGGGTATTTATTTGGCATTCCGGCGATTGCATTCTCGCAGGTGGAGCATGGCTGGCAGCACCTGGATGCTGCGGCGAAGATCGCGCGGGATATCGTTGAGCGCCGTTTTGATGCATTGCAAAAGCCGTTTTTGCTCAATGTGAACGTGCCGAACCTGCCCTATGGAGAGTTGAATCGCATTGTTGCTACCCGTCTGGGCAAGCGCCATGTATCGGAACCTGTCATCAAAATGCAAGACCCGCATGGGCGCGACATATACTGGGTTGGGCCGACGGGCGCAGCCAAGGATGCCGGCGATGGCACTGATTTTTATGC
>JBIODP010000130.1:0-6509 GCA_044445195.1 Burkholderiales bacterium
CACGGCAATCGAGCGCGGGTCGCCGGCGGCTTGCCCGATGGTCTTGGCGTCGATGATCGCAATCCGATCGGCGCCCAGGCCGCGCTTTACCGACAGCAACGCAAGCGCCAGGCCAACCGGGCCGCCGCCGCAGACTACAACGTCGAAGTCGGTCATATTATTTGGCGCATGGTCAAGGGCGGGTCAGTGTTTCATCGTCGATTCAATCTCGGCAACCGTCTTGGGGGCGCCGTTACTGATGATCTCGCAACCGCCTTGGGTCACCAACGCATCGTCTTCGATGCGAATGCCGATATGCCAGTATTGTTCCGGCACGCCGGGCGCAGGCCGCACATAGATGCCGGGCTCTATCGTCAGCGCCATGCCGGGGTGAAGTATGCGCCACGGTTTTTCCTGTTGCTCGACAAGCGTCGTGCCCGCTTCGCGATAAGAGCCGACGTCATGCACGTCCATACCGATCCAATGGCTGGTTCTGTGCATGTAGAACTGCCGGTAATCGCCGTTGGCGATGGCGTCATCGAGAGAGCCCAGTTTATTTTTGTCCAGCAGGCCGGTATCCAGCATGCCTTGCGTAAGCACCCGCACTGCGGCTTCGTGCGGGTGGTTGAAGGATTTGCCGGGTTGGATCGCGGCGATTGCCGCCATCTGCGCGGCCAGCACGATCTCGTACAGGACTCGCTGCGGTTCGGAAAATTTGCCGTTGGCCGGGTAGGTGCGCGTGATATCCGATGCATAGCTGCCGAATTCGCAGCCGGCGTCGATCAATACCAGGTCGCCGTCTTTCAGCACCGACGGGCCGGCCCGATAATGCAATACGCAGGCATTGGTTCCGGTAGCGACAATCGAGGTATAGGCAGGGAAATCCGCGCCATGACGGCGAAATTCATGCAATAGCTCCGCTTCGATTTGATACTCGGCCAAGCCGGGGCGCGAGAAGCGCATGGCGCGCGCATGCGCCTCGGCTGAAATTTCCGCCGCTCGCTTCATGCTGGCCATTTCGCCTTCATCCTTGAACAACCGCATCTCGTTTAACAGCACATTGACGTCCTGGACGGATGCCGGTGCACTGACGCCCGAGCGGGCTTGCCGGCGGACTGCGGAAAGCCAGGATTGGACTTGCGCATCCAGTTTAGGGTCGTGGCCCAAGCCATAGTACAAGGCCGGCGCGTCGGCCAGTAAAGCGGGTATTTCCTTGTCCAGTGCCGAAATGGGGAATGCCGCATCGAAGCCGAATGCCTCCCGCGCCCCTTCGGGGCCGTAGCGAAAGCCGTCCCAAATTTCACGTTCCATGTCTTTTTCGCGGCAGAACAGGATCGTTTGCCGTTTTGCTTTCCCGGTTGCCGACGCGATCAGCACGATGACGGCTTCCGGCTCGGTGAAGCCGGAAAGATAGTAAAAATAACTGTCGTGACGGTAAGGATAGTCGGCGTCGCTATTGCGCATGACTTCATGCGAAGTCGGAATTATTGCCACACCGCCGCCATTGGCCTGCATTTTAGCGATCAATTCGGCGCGCCGGGCTGCATACGATTTCATAAGTGGATTCTTTCAGTGAAGGGTGTATTTAATTGTGCCAATTGTTCCGGGGTGCCGACGTTGTTCCAGTCGCCGCGATACACTTCGCCGCCGACCTGGCCGCGATCCGCATACTCGCGCAGGATAGGCGCGAGCTTGGCACGCTGTCCGGGGATGATAGCATCGAACATCTCCGGACGATAAACGCCGATATTGGCGAAGGTGTAGCGTGGCAGGCCTTCATTCGCAATCGAAAAGCTATTGAGCGCAAAATCGCCCTGCGGGTGAAAGTCGGGATTTTTGACCAAATAAAGCCAGGCTGCATCGCGCTGGTCCGGCGGATGAGGGTTGCCCCACACATCGCAATCGTCAAGCGTGTTTTTGACTTGTTCGAAATTGAAATGCGGGCAATAAATGTCGCCGGATACCGCGACAAATGGCGCGTCGCCCAATAGATGGCGCGCCTGGGCGATGCCGCCGGCGGTTTCCAGCGGACTGGCCTCGGCTGAGTAGGCAATGCTGGCGCCGAATTGCGCGCCGTCTTCCAATGCGTCCTCGATCATCTGTCCCAGATGCGAATGGTTGATGACGATATCGGTGATTCCGGCGCGAACCAGGTTCAGTATTTGCCATACGATCAAGGGCCTGCCGCGCACTTTCAGCAGCGGTTTGGGGCAGGTGTCGGTAAGCGGGCGCATGCGCTCGCCGCGGCCGGCAGCGAAGATCATGGCTTTCATCGTATTCCCAGCATAGGTTAGAAAGTATAGCCGACCTGCGGCGCTCTGTCTTCCAGCGCATCAAGCAAACGCAGCAACGGCTTGAACCCGCTGTAACGATTCGCGGTGTTGCGGACGTAGGTCATCACCAGCGGCAAATCTTTTAAATAAGCATCCTTGCCGTCGCGATGCAGCAAGCGGGTAAAGATGCCCAGAATTTTCAAATGGCGTTGCAGTCCCATGAATTCGAAATCGCGGTAGAACCCGTCGATGTCCGGGTTTACCGGCAGCCCGGCGCGCTTGGCGCGTTCCCAGTAACGGATGGCCAGGTCCAGGACGATCTCTTCATCCCATCGAATGTAGGCGTCGCGCAGCAGCGACACCAGGTCGTAGGTAATCGGGCCGTAGCACGCATCCTGAAAATCGAGTATGCCGGGATTGCCGGACGCCAGCACCATCAAGTTGCGCGAATGATAATCCCGGTGCACATAGACCTGCGGCTGCGCGAGAATGTTGGCCAGCAAACCGTCGAACACCTTGTTCAATTCTTTCGTTTGCGCATCGGTCGGCAAAATTGCCAGGTGCCGGGTGATATACCACTCTGGAAACAGCATCAATTCGCGCAGCAGCAACGCGCGGTCATATTCGGGCAGCACGTCGGGCCGGCTGTGTAGCTGAATCGATACCAGCGCATCGATCGCATCGCTATACAGTTTGTATGCGCTATCGGGGTTGAGTGCTTGCAGATAAGTGGTCGGCCCGAGGTCGGTCAACAATAAAAAGCCGTTACCGGCGTCCTGTGCGATGATTTTCGGCACCGAAACGCCGGTTTGGCCGAAAACTTCAGCCACATGCATGAAAGCAGGCACATTTTCTTGTGCCGGGGGAGCATCCATTGCAATATAGGTCGCGCCATCAGCGGCGTCGATGCGAAAATAACGGCGAAAACTGGCGTCGGAGGAGGCTGGACGCAGCGTTTCCACGCGCACCGACGGCGTTTGCAAAGCGCATAACCAATGACTTAACTGGTTAAAACGGGGATCTGAAGGGGTTTGTAATGGCGGTAAGGTCATCTGGTGGTCTGGTTAATGAGGTTGGGAACAGTGAGTTCCCCTATAATAAGGGATTAAACTTAAAAAATCGCTTGATATGGTGTTCATAGCAGTGCTCGATTAATCCATGAGTCCTCAATTCATTACCGGGTTGCCAGCACTTCCCAATTTGCCGCGCTTGCTTTCCCTGATGGCCCTCCTCGTCGCGGCCCTGTCAGTGTCGGCACTTGCCGGTGCGCAAACGGCCGCCGGGCCGCAGATTGCGCCATCTGCGCAGTCTGTTATAGGAACAGGAACGCCGAACGCCCCTGCCGCCAGCAACGCGCCGCCATTCCGCAAATATCGCAAGCAGGACAACAGTTGTCCGCAAACGGTTGAAGCGGAAACAATAACCGGCAGTCCGGACCGGGTGATGAATCTTTACAGCGATGTCGAAGTATCGCAATGCGACACGACAATCGATGCCGATAAGGCAATTTATCATGTTGTGGAAGATCAAATAGAGGCGTATGGGCATGTGCGGATGACGCGCTTCGGCGATTTGTATACCGGCAATGAATTAATTTTGAAGATGGATACCGGCTTTGGCTACATGCTTGATCCGACCTACCATCTCGTCAACAACAATGCGCAAGGGCAGGCCAAGCGCATCGACTTCATCGCGGAAGACCGCGCCAACGTCATCAATGGCACGTATAGCACCTGCGAAAACCCGGACCCCGATTGGTACCTGAAGTCGACTACGATGGATATTGACCGCGGGCGCGATACCGGTACCGCGTCTCAAGCCATTGTGTATTTTGAAGACTGGCCGATACTGTGGGTGCCGGAAATGGGTTTCCCATTGTCGGATGCACGCAAATCGGGGTTTCTGGCGCCGACTGTGGGCGGCTCGAACCGGGGCGGCTTGATAGTGGAAACCCCCTATTATTTCGATATTGCGCCCAATCGCGACTTGACCCTGCTTCCCAATTTTATTACCGAGCGCGGTGTGCAACTCGGCGCAGATATGCGGTATCTGGAGCCAACCTATTCCGGTGAAACCAAACTTGAAATATTGTCCCACGATAAAGCGACCGATACGGATCGATGGGCGATCAGTTCGCTGCATACCGAAACGCTCGCGCCCGGTTGGGGGTTGAATTGGAACGTCAATGCGGCGTCGGACGACAATTATCCAAACGATTTTCCGCGCTCGATCACCACCGCTTCACAGCGCTTGCTGGGCCGCGACCTGACGTTGACGTATACGCAGCCGTTTTGGTCGGCAGCGCTGCATGCTTCGGGTTATCAGGTTTTACAGGATCCGCTGGCGCCGATTGTGCAGCCATACGACCGATTGCCGCAACTTACGCTGCACGCAGGGCGTCAGGACGTCAATGGATTCGATTGGTCGATCGATGCAGAGGCGGTTCGTTTTTGGCAGCCCGATCCGGTGCCCGAGGGCGATCGCTACACCATCACGCCGAGACTGTCCTACCCGATCATCGCGCCATTCGGATTTTTCACGCCGAAAATTTCGGTTAATTTTACCAAATACGATCTGCAAGATCAGGCTGCCGGCACACCGGGCGGAATCACGCGGGCGGTGCCGACCGTGTCGCTGGACAGCGGCTTGATATTCGAGAGAGACTTGAATTTTTTAGGACAGGGACTTATCCAAACGCTGGAGCCCAGGCTATTCTATGTATGGACGCCTTACCGCAATCAAAGCCTGATCCCGAATTTCGACAGCGCCGACGCCGATATCAGCTACTCTCAATTATTTAGCGAGAATCGTTTTGTCGGGGGCGATCGGATCGGCGATGCCAACCAGATAACGGTAGCGGCGATTACGCGCTTTACGCAATCGACCGGCGAAGAGTTGGCGCGCTTTGCAATCGGCCAGCGGTTTTCTTTCAACACCGAACTGGTTACGCTGCCGGGCGACCCGCCGAGCGCAACCAGCAGTTCGGATTTGCTTTTTTCCGCGATGGGCAGATTTTCCCAACTGTTGAGTGGAAGCGCCGATCTCGACTACAGCGAAAGCGCGCATGGCTTGAATCAGGCGAATATCGTCGTGCGCTGGCAGCCGGGACCGAAAAAGCTGTTGAATCTGGAATATTTGCGCGATGTGCAGAATGAGATTCAGCAATATGGAACTTCCGGGCAGTGGCCGATTTTGCAGCGTTGGTATGCTGTGGGTAGGGTAGACTACTCGGTTCTCGATCACAAAATCGTGCAAGGCCTGATCGGCATAGAATATAAAGCCGATTGCTGGGTGTTCCGATTTGGCGGACAGCATACGCAAACGGCTACCGCTATCACGTCAACCTCGACTTTTTTTCAACTGGAGTTAAACGGATTGGCCCAATTGGGGTCAAATGCGCTAGAGGCAATGCGTTTCAACGTGCCGGGTTACCAGGCAATTAATCAAGCGGCTAAACCTAGTAATCCATAACGACCCCTAATATTTATGAGCTCTTTTCACACTAAACAGGTAAGCACGACTATGATTCCAAACATCAAGCCGGCGGTTATTTTGCTGTGCGGCGCGCTATGCGCGCTGCCGGGCGCGTGGGCGCAGACCGCCGCAGATGCGGCTCAACATGTTGCAGAGGCGCCCCAACACGCGGCACCGGCGGTTACTCAGGATGCCGCCCCGACTCCGGCACAGGCGTCGGTAGCGGTGCCGGCACCGGTCGCCGCCCCTGTTCTCGCCAAGCCGCGCATTCAGCCTCAACTGTCGGATTCGATCGTGGTAGTGGTCAACGATGAGGTGATAACCAGTAACGATCTGACTGAGCGGATGGCATTCATCGAAAAAAATATGAAAACCCAAGGGGTAGCCTTGCCTCCTCCGGCCGAGTTTAGAAAGCAAGTGCTGGAGCGCATGATTGTCGATCGCGCTCAATTGCAACTGGCAAAGGAAGATGGCGTGCGGGTTGACGACTTGATGCTGGACCGCTATATCGGCCGGATTGCCGAAGCAAATAAAATGACAATGCAGCAATTTCGCGATCAGATAGAGCATGACGGCACGTCATTCGGCAAGTTCCGCGAAGCAATCCGCGACGAAATCATGATGCAGCGTGTGCGTGAGCATGAAGTGGAAAGCAAGCTGCAGATTACCGAGTCTGAAGTGGATAATTACCTGGCTGCTCAAAACGGCCTGACATCGGCGCAGCCAGAGTTGGATTTGGCGCAAATTCTGGTGGGCATCCCGGAAAATGCCAGTGCCGAGCAA
>JBIODP010000131.1:0-6482 GCA_044445195.1 Burkholderiales bacterium
CCCCCGCGGCTGAATAGTTACTTTTTATCACGCGATACCGGCCCAGGCGCCAGGTTTCGGCACGATAAAACGGTGAAAACGCTACAATGTCGACTATTTCCACCGCAAATTATCAGAAATCCATCTGCGCACGCTCATAAAGCCATGAAGCTCCAAGCTACCCCCACCCAACAGTATCAAACCATCACAGGCTATGACGAACACAGCGTTGAAATTAACGCGCAACTCTTTACTTCCAGCCTGATCGTGCTGCCTGAAACCCCGCCGGCGGCGTGGCCAGTCGCCAGTTTCGAGGCGCTTACGCCGGAACATTTTGCGCAAATCGACGCTACCAGGCCGGATGTGGTGATCCTCGGCACCGGCAGCAAGCAGCGCTTCGTCCATCCCCGGCTCTCTGCAATCCTGACGTCGCGCCGGATCGGCGTAGATTGCATGGATAGCCATGCGGCCTGTCGCACCTACAATATTCTGATGGCCGAAGGACGCAAGGTTGCGCTGGCCTTGATCATCGAAGCCCCTGCGCATGCCTCAAGCGGGCAAACTTGATGCGCGAAGTGTACCGCTCCAAAACATTTGTATGGATACTGCTGGTTATATTCCTGGCAGTCTGGTTTTATGCGCTGGGCGCACGCACACTGGTGCCCAGCGATGAAGGCCGCTATGCGGAAATGGCCCGTGAAATGGCGGCGACAGGAGACTGGATCACGCCGCGCCTGAACGCCCTCAAATATTTTGAAAAACCGCCGCTGCAAACCTGGATGAACGCCCTGACCTTCAAGCTCTTCGGTTTAGGGGAATGGCAGGCGCGCTTGTGGTCGGGCCTATGCGGCCTGTTCGGCATCGCGCTGGTGACGTATACCGGGCGACGCGTCTTTAGCCCTTGGGCAGGCGCCACGGCAGGGTTGGTGCTGGCATCGAGTTTCTGGTGGGCCGGCTTGAGTCATGTCAATGTGCTGGACATGGGCTTATCCGGCATGATGACGCTGGCGCTATGCGGCATGTTATTGGCACAACACAATGCCGCCAGCACAGGCGAACGCCAAAACTGGATGCTCGCCTGCTGGGCCGGAATGGCGCTGGCGTTTTTGTCCAAAGGACCGATCGGCATCATCTTGCCGGGCGGGGTATTGGCTTTATACACGCTCATGTCGCGTGACTGGTCGATCTGGAAGCGTCTCTACCCAGTTCGCGGCCTGGTAATTTTTACCCTGATCGCCGCGCCCTGGTTTGTGCTGGTGTGGCTGAAGAACCCTGAACACCCGCATTTCTTTTTCATCCATGAAAATTGGGAACGCTTTTTTAGCAAGGTCCACCATCGCGAAGGGCCGATCTATTACTTTGTTCCGTTCCTGATCGCCGGCGCCGTGCCGTGGACCGGCATATTGGCGCAAAGCATCTGGGCGGGCCGTCGCGACGTTGGCAACGGCTTCCGCCCGAAAATCATGCTGCTGATCTGGACTGTCTTCATTTTCTGCTTCTTTAGCATCTCCAGTTCGGTGCTGCCGCACTATATCCTGCCGATATTTCCCGCCTTGGCGCTATTGATCGCCAACTTTCTGGAAACAGCAAAGGCGCGATCCTGGATGCTTGCTGCCGGCTTCCTGGCCGCCATCGCCGTTGCCGGGCTTGCGTCTGTCCCTTATCTTCCAAGAATAAGCGTCGAGCCGAACGAAGCTGCCAGCTATCGGGCAGCCCAGCCTTGGGTCGTCGCCGGGTGCAGCATCATGTTGGCGGGCGCAGCATGCGTATTTTGGTGGGTCAGGCAAAAGCGCGCCGATCTTCGGACGCTTGCCGCCATTGCGCTGGCGGTCAGCGGTTTCCTCGGGGGTCAATTGCTGATGCTTGGCACGGAGCAGTTTGGCCGCTATCGGGCCGGCTTGCTGCTGGTTCCGGCAATCGAAGCCGAACTGACGCCGGCGACGGTAATATATACGGTGGGCACGTATGAACAATCCTTGCCTTTTTATTTACGGCGCACCATGACGACCGTGGGAGAAACCAACGATGAACTGGACTTCGGCCTGAAGCAGGAACCGAACCTGGGCATCCCGACACGCGAAGAATTTATTGTGCGTTGGCGCACTGGACAAAAAGCGCTGGCCATTATGCGGCCTGAAACTTATGCCGATTTTCAAAAGCGCGGTGTGCCGATGCGCGTGGTTGCACGGGATGCGCGCCGTGTTGTCGTTGCGAACGATGTCAAGCAATAGCTCGAATGATCGTTCGGTTGCCAGGTAAATAAACCGCGCCCAGGTTTTTATATATTCTTATTGATTCGGAATCCCAAAACAATTATAATGGGAGCATCTTGTAACAGTTTCGGGAGCGCCAAAGATGGACTACGACCTCGTCACATTAAAGATCCTTAAAGAATTGTCCGCAGCCGGCGCCGTTCGCGCTGCCCAAGTTGTCGGCACCCATGGCGGTTTTGCCGTTCAGTTCACTTATGGCCTGACGACCAAGACTTTGCAAGCAAAGCGCGGCAACCCGCGCATTTTCCGGACGCTCGATGCCGCCGCCAAAACAGTGCGTGGTGTGGGAGTCGCGCGCCTGGAAGCCGATCTGGCGGGATGGAATCCCAATGAACCAAGCTTACGCGTCAGAGACGAGAAAGCGCTAGCCACTCGCCAATTGCAAAAGGCCATGACCACCATTCGCCGCCGATCCGAAGCATTAAGCCCGGAAGATGCGCAGCGCCTGGCCGATGACGCGACCGCCTACGCACGAACAGCACGCAACAGCTAATGCGTGTTGTGCTTGATACCAATATTTTGTTGAGCGGCCTCATGTCTGCCACCGGAACACCAGGTTATGTGGATATTGATCCGACGCGAATACGCGCCCGACAGGTCGCCAACCAGCTTTTCGTATGGAGGCGGATTCTGAAAAGGATTTTCCTCGATGATTGCCAAAAGTTCCTGCGCTTTGGTCTTTAAACCGTTTGCGGCAAGTTTTTGCGCATCTTTTTATACATGTTTGGCGTACACAAGCCGCCAGTTCACCAATCAAGTTCCTTGGCGCACGAGTCAGCAGGCTCCTCCATCCCCTCTTTAATCGACGCGTGCATACCGGGAACCGAAAGCAGGTGCAGCGTTTCCTGAATCGCCTGCCAGTCCTCGGCAGACACCAGCACGGCGTTGTTCCGCTTGCCAAAGATCGTGATAGGTTGATGCGACTCGGCTGCCTGATCCATAAGGCGATAGAGCCGGGCGCGCGCTTCGCTTGCTGTAAGTGTATGCATGATCGACTCCGTGAGCACAAGCGTACGTTAATTCGTACGTCACGGCAAGTCCGCAGCGCAACAGCCCACAGGGCAATCTGTTTTTGGAAAGTCATATTGACATGCGTTACGCAACACATTACAGTAATGCATGATTAATACCATTCGGCATAAAGGGCTGCGGCGCTTATTTGTAGATGACGACCCGCGAGGGGTGCTGGCAGAACATGCCGACAAGCTGCGTAACATTTTGGCACGTCTGCATGCTGCGCGGGCTGCCTCTGACATGGATTTGCCAAGGTATCGTTTGCATCCGCTTAAAGGCGAGCTAAAAGGTTTTTACGCGGTAATGGTACAAGCAAACTGGCGCGTTATCTTTCGATTTTCGGATGGTGAGGCGCACGATGTCGATTATGTGGATTACCACTAGCAAGGAGAATAAACCATGCACATGAAAAATCCCCCGCATCCGGGTAAAGTGGTGTTACAGGACTGTATCGAGCCGCTCGGCTTGACCATCACAGAAGCCGCTGCGGCGCTGGATGTCACCCGTACAACGCTTTCCGAATTGGTGAACGGCAGGCGCGGCATTTCGCCACAAATGGCCGTGCGCCTCGAACAGGTGTTTGGCGGCAGTGCAGAAAGCTGGCTGGTGCAGCAAGTGCAATATGATCTTTCGAGAATTGAAACATCGAACCTGAAACTGCAACGCCTGCAATATGCCTAACCTGACGACGCGCGACAAAAAAGGAACTGTGAGCACAGAAACATTCGATTATTCTCTTGCAGAACGTAACTATCCAGCCGCTGGGGCGAGTGCGGAGTGCGTTTGGGGGAAAGATCGCGTCTGCAATTAGGCGGACTCATTACCGCTGGCTACTTGCGTCATGCGCATTCCACTCGGACTTCATTGAATCGCTCGCGCTGTCTCTTCCCCCCAAACGCACTCCGCACTCGCCCCAGCGGCTGAATAGTTACGGTGTCAACAATGCTGCGGATACCGGTCATCCATTTATTTGGAGCAAATCGTCGAAACGACCCGCAAGCGACATTCACGCCACTCCGAAGCGGACCTTCATTTCGCAAATCTATGCGGCTTACTTATTTGTGTGGTTTTCATCTTTGACCTTGATATAATTTTTTTTATCAAATTTCCAAAGACTTTTCGCTTGCCATCCAGCTGTTGCAGCAGAGATTGTGACATTTCGAAGAGCACTTTTCACTTGCTTCTCCAATACAAGGGAATAGCCTTCGCTAGCCAAAACGACAGTGGGACTATTGCTATTACGAACAACCCAGATTGGCCCAACTGCAGCGCCCCAATTGCAAGCGTTAGCTGTTGTAGCGACGAACCCAGAGCTAGCATCTTTCCCCGTCAAATTCACAGACTTACCAATTAGCTCGCAAGTTTTTTCTTTAAACCCGGCGCTGCCACGAATGACTGCATCCACTTTTTTGGGTAACGTACCCAATGCCGGATCTTCGATTGCGAAGTCGTCAGCAGCGATAGCTAATCCGGAAGAAATGAATAGGGAAATTACGAAACCGCAAACAAGCGACCTCAAAGACATTACTTTTCCTTTTTCTTTTTATTGAAAATTTCAATGACCCAACTGTTATCCAACTATAGCGGGATTCTGTTTTTGGCCATGAATAGCGTTTGCAATTTACAAACAGATTCGAGACCAGCATGACCGTCGCCTTTGACCGCAAACTGCCTGTCGTGACTCGCACGGATTCACTTGTGACGCCATGCCTTTACTTGATTGTAATCCACGAATTCGCCATCCCATGGTCGGAACCAAAGAATTTTTTTGGCAGTACGAAATACCCTGTACCTATCTACCATTGGACTTACGGCAGGATCGCCAGGGCATTTTCCTTCATGCTTCTCTCGGATCGCGAAATCAAAGTACTGCCCGGACGTGGTTTCAGTAGTAAATGTCAAGCATTCCAATTTTGTCCAAGAAGCATATAAGGCGTCCCGCTGGATGGTTTTAATCAGGCCATCTACTGCTTGATCCTCCGAAAGTGTCGCCGCACTAGCAGACGTCAGTATTGCAAGTGCAAAAACACTAAACCATCTGAAAGGAATTCTAGGCATTGATTTCTGGCACGCATGTGTTAATAAAATGACATTGATTTAACAAGAGGCGCGGCTGTCTAGTAATGGCCGCGAAGCGCCTGTCAACACATCGACTTAGACAAAAATCATCTTATTCTGTTAAAACACCGTGCGGTCCGACTAGCCGCACCAGATAATTTTTATCTAGCTCCCCTTGACATATGAGCCGTAAGTCTCCCGCGCCGTTTCCGCCAGCCGCCGTGCTGGCTTCAAAATTGCATTGAGACGATCTGTATTGCCTGTATGCCGAAGCAGATTCTTGAAGCAAAGTTAGGCTCGATTTCTTGAATTCACTTTTGTCGTCTGAATCGGCGATTCGCTTGCGCAGCCATGCTTCGGCTGCTTCAATTTTGGCGAAGCTGCCTTTCGAGGCTGCTTCCAGACAGGCCCGATATTCTGCGTGCGCCACGTTGCCGGTCCACGCACACGCAGCACTAGCGTCGGCACATAACGCAATAATTGTAATCAAGATGATTCTATTCATTATCTTCGAATACTTGTCATTACAATACCACTTACCTAGCGCGTGCGTACTTCCGCAATTGGCCGATTGTGTTGAAAAACTCTTTTTTTGTGGGCCGTCATTTTTGGTGCGAAATGCATTGCAATATGAAGCTAAAATTAATTTTCGCGTACAAGACTCAGGGGAGCCTTGAGCCGAGTTTTCGCTGCTGTTTCGTACTCCGTCGAATCAAATTTAATTCATCGCCTCAAAACGCCTTAAATTTTTTCCCGAAGGTGAAAAATCGAGTTTTTCAACACAATCGGCCGGCTGCAGTCAGTCACCCTCCTCCGCTGAACGCACACAATGAAACGGACACCGGTCATACATGGCCCAATTTTCTTGGCGCGACGGTCGCGCATGGCGCTTACCCAACTAGCCAAATCATTGCAAAACGACAACTATTCAGCCACTGGGGCGAGTGCGGAGTGCGTTTTGGGGAAAGAGAAAGCGCGAGCGATCCATTGAAGTCCGAGCGGAATGCGCATGACGACAATAGCCAGCGGTAATGAGCCCGTCTACTTGCAGACGCTCTCTTTTCCCAAAACGCACTCCGCACTCGCCCCAGTGGCTGAATAGTTGTCGTTTTGCAATGATTTGGCTAGTTG
The DNA here is from genome assembly GCA_044445195.1 of Burkholderiales bacterium. Classification (GTDB taxonomy): domain Bacteria; phylum Pseudomonadota; class Gammaproteobacteria; order Burkholderiales; family Burkholderiaceae_D; genus PKWO01. The sequence goes on from JBIODP010000131.1 coordinate 6,456, forward strand.
GGTAAGCGCCATGCGCGACCGTCGCGC
>JBIODP010000132.1:0-6321 GCA_044445195.1 Burkholderiales bacterium
AGCTCTACCATTGAGCTACACCCGCACGGGCCTTGACATCAGCCGCACACAATTCACTTCCTCCGCGCTCTCACCATTTTCGCACTCTCCGCGAACCTTGGTGGAGGGGGCTGGATTCGAACCAGCGTACTCGTAAGAGGGCAGATTTACAGTCTGCTGCCATTAACCACTCGGCCACCCCTCCGCAGGGAACCCCAAACTATAGTCGGATCGACCTCGATTGTCAACTACAACATCTATCTGGCGCTAAATTTTTTGAAAGCAAGCCCAATGGATGGATCGATCCGGTTTATTTAAGTTGTTCGCAGGCAATAAATATGCTGCTACCACATGATAACGCGCTGATCCGGCGGCAAATACATAGGGTCGCCCTCCTTCACGCCGAACGCGCTATAGAAATTCGGCTGGTTCTTGACGGTGCCATTCCCGCGAACTGCAGGGGGAGAATGCGGATCGGTCTTGAGGCGTACGATAATTGCCTTTTCACGTACCTTGCCGCGCCATACCTGGCCGAAACCCAGATAGAACCGTTGATCTCCAGTGAAGCCGTCGATTACCGGCGCTTCCTTGCCGCCCAGCGATAGTTTGTAAGCCTTGTAGGCAATGGCCAGGCCGGAGTTATCGGCAATATTTTCGCCGAGCGTCAGTTCGCCATTGACGTGATACCCGGGCAACGGGCTATATGCGCTGTATTGCTTGACCAGCGCCGCCGTCTTGGCTGCAAATTTTTCATGGTCTTCCCTGGTCCACCAATCGCGCAAATTACCGGTGCCGTCGTACTGCGAGCCCTGGTCGTCAAAACCATGGCTAATTTCATGGCCGATTACCGCGCCGATTGCGCCGTAATTCACAGCGTCGTCAGCTTGCACATTGAAGAACGGTGGCTGCAAAATGCCTGCCGGAAATACCACTTCATTCAACTCCGGATTGTAATAGGCGTTCACGGTCTGCGGCGTCATGCCCCACTCGGTACGGTCGATAGGCTTGCCAAGTTTGTTGACGTTGCGTCGATACTCAAACATATTGGCGCGCTGCACGTTGCCGACCAGATCGTCTTTGGAGATCGTCATGGCAGAGTAATCGCGCCATTTCGACGGATAGCCTATCTTCGGCATGAAAGTTGCCAGTTTGGCCTGCGCTTCCTTCTTGGTTGCCGGGCCCATCCAGTCCAGCGTATCGATGCTTTGCCGGTAGGCTTCCAACAGGTTGGCAACCAGCTTTTCCATGCGGGCTTTATTTTCAGGCGGGAAATAACGGGCCACATATAACTTGCCCAAGCCTTCTCCGATCGCGCCTTCTTCCAGGTTGACGGCGCGCTTCCAGCGCGGCTGTTGCTCCGGAATGCCGTTCAACGCAGTACCGTAGAATGCAAAGTTCTGGTCGGAGAAAGCTTTGCTCAGATAACCCGCATTGCTGCTCAGCACGTGCCATGTAAAGTAGTCTTTCCATACTGCAAGCGGGGTCGATTTCAGCGCCTTGCCGAAGCCCGTCAGGTAACTCGGCTGACTGACTATCACATAGGTAAGCTTGCCATCCAGACCGGCCTGCGTCAAATACGACTTCCAGTCGTAGCCGGGGGTCAACTGAACTAATTTTTCCAATTCGAGCTTGTTGTATACTTTGACCGGATCGCGGTTTTCCACCTTGGTCCATTGCGCTTTCGCCAATTTGGTTTCGAGGGCGACAATCTCCCTGGCTTTGCGTGCCGCGTCCTTGTCGCCGGTCATCGACAACATTTTCTCGATGTGCGCCTGATACTTGCCCCGTAATTCTTTTAGCCTCGCATCGTCGTCTTTCAGGTAATAGTCGCGGTCCGGCAAACCCAGGCCGCTCTGTCCGAAATCGACCACGTATTTGGTGGAATCCTTATTATCCTGATGTATGCCCAGATCGTAAGGGGCGGTGATGCCAATTGCATTCAAATGGGCGATCAGGGCCGGAATCTGCTTTTTATGCTTGAGCGCAGCAATCCGGGCGAACTCTGCCGCTAACGGCTTGAGCCCGAGCGCATCGAGTGTTTTCTCGTCCATGAAGCTGGCGTACAGGTCGCCGATTTGCTGCGCCTCGGAACCGTGAACCTTGCCTGTATTGTTAGCGGCGGCTTCGATAATATCGCGCAACTGCGGTAAAGCGGCATCGTGCAATTCAGAAAATGTGCCCCAGACCGATTTGTCGGCTGGAATCTCAACATTCTTCATCCAGACGCCATTGACGTGTTGATAAAAATCATCCTGAACACGCACTGAGGCGTCGATGTTTTTCTGTTCAATGCCGGAAACCAATGCCGCTGGCGCCGACACCGCCATGACGGGAGCAACCGCTTGCACCGCATCGGCGGCAACCGATGCACTGGTTGCCAGCAGCAGAGAAATCGCACCGATCAAATAACGATTCATGGAAAGTGTCCTTATTAATATTGATAGAAAGGGTGCGCGACTGACGCGCCTGATGCATGTTCGTTGCTTGCAGCATGGGTGCGGAAAGCCGCTTCACGTGGGCGTCTGTGATTTTACATGGAACCCGGACAGTGTGACGCCATGTTGCTTTCGCACCGACTGATACAGGTCGGATAACGGGATCAAGCGCGGATTGGTGGGATCGAGCCGACGGTAGGTTTCGATATACCTGTGCACCTGTTCGCCCATGCCATGGTCCCATCCAAAGTTTTCAATACACTTAAGCAATGCTAATACGGCGTTGAATACCACTTGCGGATTGTCGGGGAATTTGAGCGCCGCCTCGGTCATCACTTGCACTGCGCCACGGTAATCGCCGTTTTTCGCCAACTCGACCCCGGTTGAAACCATGTCCAGTACTTGTTTACGGCTTTCCTTGGCGACCGAATCGGCTAAATCTTCGCGTCCCGCTTCCTCGAAAACTTTTCTGGCTTTGCCCATGGCAACGCTATCGGTCGCATTGCTCATGACTTTCACCATGATTTCAGAAGCGGCATCATCCATATCATAATCCAGACAGCTTTTTGCCAAATTCAGCTTTAAATCAGTGGACAAGCCGACACCGTCGCGGCAAGCAGTCACGGCAGCGCTAAATTCCTCGACGGCACGCTCCGCATCGCCGGCTTGTTCATGAATCATGGCTGCAGAAAAGGCGCGGCAAGCTTCTATTTTTTCAATGCCCGCCAACGACTTTTCGAGATCGCGCACGACAATGGCAGCCTGCTTGGTGTCGCCCTTTTTCACGAGGGTTTTGACCAGTTTGACATGATCTTCAGGATCGCGGAATTCCGAGTACCGGGCTTTCGCTACCACTTTTTGAAACGTTTTCTCGGCAACCGCCATATCGCCGGCCTCCATCGCCACATCACCCAGCTTGCGCAAACGCCTGACCACGTGCGGCGAAATCTCCACCGCCTTTTCCAGGACGCCCTGTGCTTCAGAGAGGCGCCCGAGCGTCTGCTGGATCCTGGCCAGCCAATCGTAAGTATCGAGAAACTTGGGGTTATCCAAAACCAGCGATTGCAGTAATGCTTCAGCCTCTTCAAGGCGATTTTGCATGACCAGCGCTTTCGCCAGACCCAAGCGCGCCCAGGCGAAAGCTTTGATCTCAATCAGTTTTTTGTAAATGGCCCCGGCTTGCTCCGCTTGCCCCAGCATGAGATGCAATTCTGCCCTCAAACGCATGAAATCCGACATAAAACGCGGATTTTTGGCACTGCCTTCGATGCAAGCATCAAGGGCCGCAGTCAGGTTCCCTTCGTGCATCAACTGATAAGCGGACATGAACGGCGCCTGTCTGTCGAGCGCACGTCCAAGCCGCTCCAGCATGGCATCGGCGGTAAATGGCTTCAGCAAGTAATCGGTAGGCGCCAGTTCGGCCGCGCCGACCACTTTTTCATAGCTGCGTTCCGCCGTCACCATGATAAAAATGGTCCATAAGGGAATCAGCTTATGGTGACGCAAATCTTCCAGCAACTGCTGACCGTCCTGCCCCTCGCCCAGATCGTACTCACACAAAATGATGTCGTAAGCACGGCTCTTGAGAGAGCGCAATGCAGGCCCCGAACCGACCGCATGATCGATCTTGGAGATGCCGCACAGATTCAGCATGTTATGCATGCTATCGCGCATCCCCGAGCGAGGCTCAACGATTAATACGGTGAAACTGTCAAGTTCTTTCATGATGTCCTGAAGGTCTTGCTTGCCCTGGGTACGCCCAGTGTTTTACTGCGATGCGCGCTCTAGCCAACCGGTATTATAGTAGGACCCTGCCGTGTCGCGCCGTATTGCCTATTAAAGAAACTATCGGTTAGGGCAGAGTTTGGTCGAAGCGTGGCCGGCGCAATGCATTTATTGCAATAATTTTGCAACGAGAAAAGCCAGCGCCGATATCAGGACAGTAGAACCAAACGGTAAGCAAAAGGTTTGCCCGAACAGCTTGAACCGCAGGTCGCCCGGCAAACGCCATAATCCCAGTTTTTGCAGTCCCGGCAACAAGGCAGGAAAGACCGTCAGTGCCGCAAAAATGACCAAAACCCACCGAATCATGCCCGCTCCCTTTTTGTCCGCTCTCTTATTTGCCCGCTTTCCTTACCCATTCAACCGCGCGAAACAGGCATCAAAGCCGATAGCTGCGATCATTGCGGCTAAATTTGTCCGGTAGCTCGACGCCGGCGCCCACCACCAGCACCTTGAACAACTCGCCCATTTCAGCGGGTGAAGTCAATTGCTGCACTGCCTTAGCCTGCGGCAAATAATGCAGCGGATCGGTTGGCGGCGTGCGCAACAGCACATCGCCGATGCCTGCATCCAGCAGGAAAGCGGCCTGGCTGGTGTAACCCAGCACCTCCAACCCACCCTCTGCCGCAACGCGCGCCATGGCAGTGAAATCGACATGCGCAGTAATGTCCTGCAAACCCGGAAGGTAGAGAGGATCCGGGTGCGCATGATGCCGATAATGACACATCAGCGTGCCTTGGTCGCGTTGCGCCAGATAATATTCGCTTTCCGGAAAGCCGTAATCGATCAGGATCGCGGCCCCGCCAACGCCATTGGTTTGCCGGCCTGCGCACAACATGCCGGCCAAAGAGGCCATGAAAGCAGACGCCAGTGGATGCACTTCGGTCAGGTAGCCGTCCGGCAGGCAGTGCGCGTCTGGAATTTGGGCCACCAAGGCGGCATCGCATGGCTGCTCCCGATAAACCAATTTATCATGCTCTTGCGCAATGCCGCGCTCGCGCCAGCCATCGGCCGTTTTAAGCACCAGATGCACCGGCATGGCATCCAGCACCTCATTACCCAGCACGACACCGGAAAAAGAAGAAGGCAGCTGGCTTAACCAGGAAATTTGAGGAAATTCACGCAACAACGCTTGTTGCCGCGCCCGCAACTCGCCGGACAACTCGACGATGGCATAGCTGGCCACCGTGACGCCCATTGCGTTGAGTTCCGTCAATATGTCGCGCGCCAGGCGGCCGGTTCCGGCGCCGAATTCAAGAATATGCGGCGCGCTTTGCTGCATCAACCCGGCGACGACCTGCGCCAAAGTTTGACCAAAAAGCGGCGACATTTCAGGCGCGGTTGTAAAATCTCCGTCTTTACCGAGTTTTGCAGCGCCGCCGCTGTAATAGCCGAGGGCCGGCGCATACAGCGCCAGCTCCATGTAGCGCGCAAACGATATCCAGCCGCCTTGACGCTGGATCTCGCCGGCAATCAGGTCGTGCAGCGCATGCGATGCGTGTAGCGCATCGGCGGAGGGTTCGGGCAGTTGTAAGGGCATCATGTTAATGTTACGCATCGCAAAAAATGGAATTCAGGGCAAATTTCATTAAAATCAACAGGATAACTATACTTCATCATGGTCACGGCATTACCGAAAACCGCACTTGTCACCGGTGGCGCCAAACGCATCGGGCGGGCCATCGCGCTCGCCCTGGCGCAACGCGGCTGGGACGTGGTTGTGCATTATGGCCAATCCGAGGCCGATGCGCTCATCCTTGTGCAAGAAATTCTTGATTCGGGACGGCGCGCGGCAGCCATTCCGTGCGATCTGGCCGATGACGCCGCCGTCAAAACCCTGTTGGCGCGCGCCAACAACGCGTTAGGGGCAGGGGCTGCCCCAATTTCCTGCGTGGTGAATAATGCATCGAAATTCACGCATGACAGCGCCACCGATTTTTCAACGGCCTCGCTCGACGCCCACATGCACCCGAACCTGGCTGCTCCCATCCTGTTGGCGCAGGCGTTACACGCTTTAACCCCGGCGGGCCGGCAAGCGGTGGTTATCAATTTGCTGGATCAAAAGCTGTTTAACCTGAACCCCGACTTTTTTTCCTACACGCTGTCGAAGGCGGCACTGCACAGC
>JBIODP010000133.1:0-6278 GCA_044445195.1 Burkholderiales bacterium
ATATCAGGCAGCGTTTGCAGGCGACACGGAATATGGTCGAATCGGGGATGATGATGTCGGCCGGTTTTGAGGCCAATAACCTGACAACGCCGATTTCGCTGCGCATGCTTCGGGTCGGGGAGCGTACAGGTGAAATGGGCCAGATGCTGACGCAGTCCGCTGCCTTTTATGACGGTGAAATCAGCCGTTGGATCGATCGCTTCACCCGCGCCTTCGAGCCGCTGCTGATGATGGTCATCGGCATCGTCATTGGCGTCATCGTGGTCTTGTTGTATATGCCGATCTTCGATTTGGCCGGGAGCATGTCATGAATGCATCGGTTCCCGCCTCTGCATTGGCGTCTGCCGTAACCGGCGTCGACGTAAATACTTTATTCCGCGCTCGCGCGCAGGCGGCAACGTCGGCGCGTTCGGTAATGGATGAACTCGGTTCGATGACTGGTCTTGAGCCGCGCCAACTGGTGCGCGAGGTGGCCGTCATCTTCGGCTTGCCGGTTGTGGAAACGACCGATATGCTCGCTTACGCGCCAGCGTTCGACCTGCTCCCCCTGGCCAGGGCTTTGCAAAGGCATTGCGCATTGCTGCGCGATGGCGACGGCAGCCTGCTCGGCATCATTGCCGACCCATTTTCTCCCGACCTGCAGACCTGGCTGGAGACGCAGGCAAAAACGCCGTTGCAATGCCGTCTCGCGTTAGCGTCCGACATACAGGCTTACCTGTCCAAGCAGGAGGAGTCCACCCGCGCCCTCGACAACCTGGGGCCGGAGATCGACGGCGTCCAGCAACACGGCAAGACGGCGGCAGTGCTGTCGTTTGCTTCGATTAGCGAAACCGCCAGCCCCGCAGTCAAGCTGGTCAATTCCACTTTGTACGATGCGCTGAAAGCAGGGGCTTCCGATATTCATCTTGAGCGAACGCCGTCCGGCCTGGCCGTCAAATATCGTATAGACGGCGTGTTGGACCACGCCACCACCGCTGCCGGCATTGAAGTTGCCGAGCAGGTTATTTCACGCATAAAGGTATTGGCGGAGCTTGATATTTCCGAACGCCGGGTGCCGCAGGATGGCAGCTTTCGGGTCGAAGCAGGCGGACGTGAAATCGATCTGCGCGTGTCGATCATGCCGAGCATACACGGCGAGGATGCCGTCATTCGTATTCTCGATAAACGCGCCATGATCGAGGCCTACGGTTCGCTTACCCTTGAAGCGCTCGGCTTCGATGCGCCTTCGCTGGTATTGTTGCGCATGCTTTCGGCCGAAGCGCACGGCATGCTGCTGGTTACCGGCCCGACCGGTTCAGGCAAGACCACGACCCTCTATGCGGCGCTGACGGAAATTCATGATGGGCGTGAAAAAATCATTACGATCGAAGACCCGGTGGAATACCAGTTGCCAGGTATTTTGCAAATTCCCGTCAATGAAAAGAAGGGACTGACCTTTGCCAAGGGGCTGCGCTCGATTTTGCGACATGACCCGGACAAGATCATGGTGGGCGAAATCCGCGATCGGGAAACCGCCGAAATTGCCGTGCAATCGGCGCTGACAGGCCACCTCGTGCTGACCACGGTGCATGCCAACAATGTGTTCGATGTGTTCGGCCGGTTCACCCACATTGGCATCGATCCGTATGCATTTGTCTCGGCCTTGAACGGCATCTGGGCGCAGCGGCTGGTGCGCACGAATTGCCCGCATTGCGCTGCGCCGCATACTCCGGACGATGGCGAGTTGTCGCGGGCCAGGCTTACCCGCAGCGAGGTCTCCGGCTACCTGTTCAAACTGGGAAAAGGGTGCGGCGATTGTCGCGGCACCGGCTTCAAGGGGCGCCGTTCGATTGCAGAAATTCTGATCCTGAACGATGAAATCCGCGAACTGATCGTCGACAAGCGGCCGATCCGCCAGATCAAGGAAGCAGCACGCAGGAACGGCACGCGCAGCTTGCGCGAGGCGGCACTGGAACTGGTCAAGCGGGGTGACACCACGCTTGAAGAAATTGCACGGGTGACCTTGCATGGGTAAGCGGCGCTCCGGCATGTTGCGTATCGGCCTGTCGAAGACCGGCATTACCGTGCTATGCGTCGGCGGTTGGGCGCGCAAGCACAGCGAACTAGTCGCCGACTGTGCGTTGTCGGAAGAAGAGGCCGCATCGCCGGCATTGCTGGCTGCCAGGCTGCGCAGCATGTTAAACGGCAGCCAGTGCGGAGGGTTGCCTGTCAGGATCGTGTTAGCCGACAGTTGGACGCGCAGCTGGATGGTCGCGCCGCCGCACAATGCCGTGCGGCTGTCCGATTGCAAAATGGCCGCCGCAGCCCGCTTTCAGGCAGTCTATGGCGAACCGCCGACGGACTGGCGCACCACCGCCGACTGGGATGCAAGGCAGCCGTTTCTCGCTTGCGCGGTTCCGCAGCCGTTGCTGTCGGCGTTGCTGCAGGTCGCCGCCGACTGCAAGCTGGTCGTGCTTGAAATCGCCCCCCAATTCGTGGTCTACCTGAACCGCTGGCAGGCAGAGTTGAAGGCTGCTGCCTGGTTTGCGGCCTTGCATGAAAATGTCCTGACCATTGCGGTGTTCGGCGAGCGGCGCTTGCATGCGGTGCGCGCGGTCGCCTTGCCGCCCGACGCCATGCAGGATAAAGATTGCCTGCCGCAGATTCTGACCCGCGAGGCGTTGCGCCTGAATGTGCCGGCGCCGGCCGCTGTCCAGTTGTGCGGTCAACTACCTGCGCACTGGGCTCTGTCTGAAACGGGCACGCTCCGATGCAAGCGGCTTGATGCCCATCGGCAGGCGCAGGGCTTGCCGCTGTCGGCGGGAATGATGTTAGCTGTGACAGGAAGTCCATGAAACCGCAAGCGATCGATTTTGCGCCGCGCACTTTTCGGCGTGCGCTTGCCTTGACCGGGCCGCTGACATGGCTGTTTGCCGCAGTCGCCATAGCGCTGTGCCTGGGCGCTTTTGTCGCCATGCGTCAGTTTGAGCGGCAACACAGCGCGCTTCAGGCCAGACTCGAACTGGCGGAAGCGCGCGTGGCTGAAAATACGGCGCGCAAGCCAGCCCCGAAAAAATATAGCATCCCGGCAGTGCAGGCCGATGCGCTTAATAGCGCCATCGAACAATTGAATACGCCATGGGGCGAGATCATGGATGCGGTTGAGCGGGCTACGCCCTCATCGGTTGCGCTGCTTGAACTTGAGCCGGACTCGAAACGGCATGTGCTGAAAGGCGCGGCAGAAGCCCAAACCAGCGACACGATGATCGCCTTTATCCGGCAATTGAAGCAACAGGCATTGCTGGGCAACGCCATACTGACCCGGCATGAGATTAACGATCAGGATGCGAGCCGGCCATACCGTTTCGAGTTTCAGGCAGAATGGCAGGAGGCTGCGCCATGATGCGATTGAATCCGTCCCAGTTGATATTGCAGGCGCGTATCGCCATAGTGCGGCTGCCCATGATCCCCTGTGCGGCGGCGCTGCTGTTCGCAACGGGCGCGGCTGCGTGGATCTGGTTCTCCTTGGCCGCCCCAGAGCAAAATGCACGGCAAGAAACGCGGCTGGAGGCATGGCAAGAACGCGCATTGGCGCAGCGTCGCGCGCAGGCAGCCGGCAATGCCGCGCCAGGCGCTGCAGCAGAGCAAAATGCGCGCGATTTTTACGAGGCGCTTGGCGATGCATCCGCGTCCGAACAGTATGTCAAAACCCTGTTTATCATTGCCAAAAAGACTGGGCTGGAGCTTGCCCAAGGCGAATATAAGTGGCAATTCGACAAAAACAGCGCGACCTACCGCTACCAGGTGTTGTTGCCGGTAAAAGGTTCTTACCATGCGGTCCGGCAATTTTGCCTGAGGTCGCTGGCAGCCATGCCGTTCATGTCGTTGGACGGCTTGAGCTTCAAGCGCGAAGCGATAGCCGACAACACGCTGGACGCGTCGCTGCACGTCACATTTTACCTGCGCGGCGCGGCGCCTGCAGCAGCGCTGCTTGCAGGTGAATCGCCTGAAAAATTGCCTGCAGAGTCGCCGGCAAAATCGCATTCAGGAGCCATCAATCCATGAAACTGCGCCACTGGGTCATGCTCGCCGCGCTTGCGATTGCCGCATGGCTGGTCCTGTTTGGCGATAAGACGCCGGAAGCCGACTTAGCCGAGCCTGTCGTGCGGCCGGCATCATCGCCGGCGCCCTCCGCGCTCGGTGTGACGGCTGGCTTGCACCGTACCGGCGAACCTGCTGCACAGCATGGTCATGCAGAGCGTGCTGCGCATACTGCACCCATCGTGCTAGCCCTGCGCGTGCGCGCGCCGCAAATTGAAGGAGCGGACAGTGCAGGGGAGCTGAACGCAGACGATGCCAAAGGATTATTCAGCAGCCAGGCCTGGGTGCCTCCGGCAGTGGCAGCGGCAGCCGCGGCGAAAAAAGCCGCCGCCGAAGCTCCGCCGCCTCCGCCGGAGGCTCCGCCGTTGCCCTTTAAGTATGTAGGCCAGCAGACCGGCGGCGGCCAGTTTGAAATATACCTGTCGCGCGGCGAGGAGGTGTTTGTCGTGCGTGAACATAGCGTCATAGAAGGCACCTATCGGGTCGACTCGATCAATCCGAAGCAACTGACCCTTACCTATCTGCCCCTGAAGCAGATACAAAACCTCTCCACAGGAGTTACCGATTGAAGCCTAGCCATCCCGCATCTCCATTTGCCCATTTTTGCGCGGCCCTGCAGCCGGCATGCCGGAAAATTCTTGTTCCGCTTGTCGGCGTATTGTCGGTTGTTGCGTTGGCTGGATGTGCAGCGCAAATGAACTATCGGGAAGGTCAAAAACTGGTCGCCAACAACAATATGGATGCGGGCCTGGCCAAGTTCGGGGAAGCGGTTCAGGCCGATCCGGACAACATTGAATATAAAGCGGCCTACGCGCGCACCCGCGAGCGCCTGATCGCCGCCGATCTTGAGCAGGCCGACCATTTGCGCGAAGCAGGTAATCGCCAGGATGCCGCAAGACTTTATCAACGCATTCTGGCCATCGATCCGGACAGCGGCAGCGCGCATGCTGGAATGCAGCAGTTGGCCCGCGAAGCGCGCCATGAAACATTATTGAACGAAGCCGGCGCGTTGCAGGGCAAAGACCCGGATGAGGCGAGAGCGAAGCTGGCCATCGTGCTGAATGAAAACCCAAAGAATGAAAAAGCCCGCGCCATGCTGCGCGCCATGGATGCCAGAATTGCTGCCAAAGTCGATTCGCCATCGCTTGAATCGCTGCTCGCCGCTACCTACAAAAAACCGATAACGATAGAATTCAAGGATGCGCCGTTAAAGCAGGTCTTTGACCTGATCTCGCGCACGTCGGGACTCAATATCCTGTTCGACAAGGACGTCAAGCTGGATCAAAAAACATCGATATACCTGAAAAACAGCACGATTGAAGCCGCGATTTATTACATGCTCCTGATCAACCAGCTTGAGCAGCAAGTCATGGACGCCAATACTCTGCTCATTTACCCCAGCGGTTCAGCCAAACAAAAAGATTACCAGCAAATGGTCGTGAAGACTTTTACGCTGGCCAACGGGAATGCCAAGGCGATCGGCGAGACGCTCAAGTCTATCCTCAAATCGCATGATGTCGTCGTCGACGATAAATTGAACATGATCATCGTGCGCGACAGCCCCGAGGCGATCCGCATGGCCGAAAAGCTGGTGGCGGCGCAGGATGTGGCCGAACCGGAGGTGATGCTCGACGTCGAGATTCTTGAAGTTTCCCGCGAAAGGCTGACGCAGCTCGGAGTGACTTGGCCAAGCTCGATGTCGCTCACGCCGCTGTCAACCACCACCACTGACACTACCACCACGATCGGCACTGGCACCGGTGTCAGCGTCGTCACCAGTCCCACCACTAATCCGCTGACCCTGGCAAATTTGATCGGTATCAATCGGGCAGGTATCGGCGTAACGGTGAATCCGATCGTGCTGAATGCCGGCGTAACGGATAGCGACGTCAACATTCTGACCAATCCGCGGATTCGGGTGCTGAACCATGAAAAGGCAAAAATCATGATCGGCAGCAAGGTGCCTGAGATCACGAATACGACCACGGCCACCGGCCTGGTCGCACAATCGGTCACCTATCTGGACGTGGGATTGAAGCTGGAGGTCGAGCCTTCAATCTATCTCGACTCCGAAGTGGCGATCAAAATGTCGCTTGAGGTAAGCAATATTCTCAATACGCAGACGAACTCCCTGGGCACGACTACCTATACGATAGGCACCAGGGCTGCCGCCACGATGCTGCGCTTGAAGGATGGCG
>JBIODP010000134.1:0-6220 GCA_044445195.1 Burkholderiales bacterium
TCCATTGCCCTACTCAGATATGAAGCTCAATGGGGCATTGAGGGCGCTGGTGCGGGTTTGTTGATGGGTGGTGGCGCGCCTGCGGGCTTGCTGCCGGCCGGGGCTATCTGGACAAAAATTTCATCGTCCTTGATCATGCCCAATTCTAGGCGGGCGCGCTCTTCCACTGCGCCGCTGCCGTTCTCGTTCTTGAGGTCGCTGACTTCGGAAGCCAGTTTCGCGTTGCGCGCTTTCAGTTCTTCATTTTTCTTTTGCGCGGCGACGACTTGCCGGTCGAGATCCCAGGCCCGCAACCATCCGCCCTTGCCCAGCCAGAGCGGATACTGGATGAGCAGAAGCAGAATTGCAAGGCAAAGGGCTATCAGGCGCATCGGTTTGGTTGCGTTGCCGGTCCAACCGGGAGGGTTGCATCCCGGTTGGGGGACCGCTGGTTATTTCAGGTTATAAAATGCATTGCGTCCGGGATAACTGGCGATATCCCCCAAGTCTTCTTCAATGCGAAGCAACTGATTGTACTTGGCCATACGGTCTGAGCGGGACATCGAGCCGGTCTTGATTTGCAACGCATTAGTGCCGACTGCGATATCGGCTATCGTCGAATCCTCAGTCTCGCCGGAACGATGCGAAATCACGGCGGTGTAACCGGCGCGCTTGGCCATCTCGATCGCGGCAAACGTCTCGGTCAGGGTGCCGATCTGGTTAATCTTGATCAGGATGGAGTTGGCGATATTTTTTTGGATGCCTTCACGCAAAATTCTGGTATTGGTCACAAACAAATCGTCGCCGACCAGTTGAATTTTCTTGCCCAACGCCTGGGTCAGGGTTGCCCATCCATCCCAGTCGTTTTCAGCCATCGCGTCTTCGATCGAAATGATCGGGTATTTGTCGCACCAGGTCGACAGCAAATTGGTGAAATCGCCGGACGACAGGGTCAGGCCCTCTCCATTCAGTATATATTTGCCGTCTTTGTAAAATTCGCTGGCAGCGCAATCGAGGCCCAATGCGATTTGGCGGCCGGGCTCGTAACCGGCTTGTTCAATTGCCTGGATGATCAGCTTGATCGCGGCTTCGTGGTTGTCTACCGATGGCGCGAACCCGCCTTCGTCGCCGACGGCGGTCGTCAAATGCTTGTCGTGCAGGATTTTTTTCAGCGTGTGAAAAACTTCGGCGCCATAGCGAATCGCTTCGCGAAAACTCGGCGCCCCAATTGGGATAATCATGAATTCCTGAATATCCAGATTATTGTCGGCATGCGCGCCGCCGTTGATCACATTCATCATCGGCACCGGCATTTGCATGGCGCCGGAACCGCCGAAATAACGATACAGCGGCAAACCCGACTCTTCCGCTGCTGCCTTGGCAACCGCCATTGAAACGGCGAGAAGAGCGTTTGCGCCCAGGCGCGCCTTATTTTCAGTGCCGTCGAGGTCGATCAGGGTGCGGTCGAGAAAAGCTTGCTCGTTGGCATCCAGGCCCATGATGGCTTCGGAAATTTCAGTATTGATATGCTCGCAAGCTTTCAATACGCCTTTGCCGAAATAGCGGCTCTTGTCGCCGTCACGCAATTCAATCGCTTCCCGCGAGCCGGTCGAGGCGCCGGAAGGCACTGCTGCGCGGCCCATCACGCCGGATTCAAGCAAGACGTCGCACTCGACAGTCGGATTGCCGCGCGAATCAATAATTTCACGGCCGATGATATCAACGATAGCACTCATTCAAATCTCCCCTAAATCTTCAAAATAAGCCATTACGAAAAATCAGTTTCCAGGAATCCGTTCTTTTTGACGACCCGGTCAAGCTCGACCAATGTCGCGAGCAACTCCTTGATGCGTGCCAGCGGCACTGCATTCGGGCCATCCGATTTGGCTTCAGCCGGATTCGGATGGGTTTCCATGAACAAACCGGCAATCCCCACCGCTATCGCTGCGCGCGCCAGCACCGGCACAAATTCGCGCTGCCCGCCCGAACTGGCGCCCTGCCCGCCCGGCAACTGCACCGAATGGGTGGCATCGAAAACAACCGGGCATCCGGTCTCGCGCATGATGGCCAACGAACGCATGTCGGATACCAGATTGTTATAGCCGAACGATACGCCGCGCTCGCAAGCCATGAAATTATCTTCCGGAAGACCGGCCGCACGGGCAGCGGCACGCGCCTTGTCGATCACGTTTTTCATATCATGCGGCGCCAAAAACTGGCCCTTTTTGATATTGACCGGTTTTCCCGATTGCGCGCAAGCGTGAATGAAATCGGTTTGCCGACACAAAAATGCCGGTGTTTGCAACACATCGACCACGGCCGCAACCGGTCCGATTTCAGCAATCTCGTGAATATCGGTCAGCACCGGAACCCCGATCTGTTTCTTCACGTCTGCCAGGATTTCCAGTCCTTTTTCCATCCCCAGGCCGCGGAAAGAGACGCCGGAAGAACGGTTTGCCTTGTCGAACGACGACTTATAAATGAAGGGGATGCCGAGTGCTGCGGTGATGTCTTTCAGCGCGCCGGCGGTATCCAACGCCATCTGATGCGACTCGATCACGCAAGGTCCGGCAATCAGGAAAAATGGATGCTCCAGGCCGGCTTCGAACCCGCAAAGCTTCATGCTGCGCTCCTCTCTTCTGCTGTCTGTTTATGCGCCAGCGCCGCCTTGATGAAGGAAATGAATAACGGGTGGCCATCACGCGGCGTGGACTTGAATTCAGGGTGGTATTGAACGCCGACATACCACGGGTGCGCATGCATGCCGGTGCGCGGCAATTCCATTATTTCGCATAAATCTTCGGTTGGGGTGCGGGCCGACACCACCATCCCCGCTTCTTCAACCCGGCCCAGATAATGATTATTGGCCTCATAACGATGGCGATGACGTTCGGTGACTTCGGCGCCGTAGATTTCGGCCGCCAGCGTGCCCGGCTTGACCGCACAGGTTTGCGCACCCAGGCGCATGGTGCCGCCAAGATCGGAATTGGCGTCGCGCCGTTCAACTTTTCCATCGTGATTTTGCCATTCGCCGATCAACGCGACCACAGGTTGCTCGGTCTGGCCGTCGAATTCAGTCGAATTCGCCTTGGATAAGCCTGCCATATTGCGCGCATATTCAATCAGCGCCACCTGCATCCCCAGGCAAATGCCGAGATAAGGAATCTTGTGCTCGCGCGCGAAGCGGGCAGCGGCAATCTTGCCCTCGACGCCGCGCTTGCCGAAACCGCCCGGCACCAGGATCGCATCGAATTTTTCCAGCACTGCCGTGCCGTGCGCTTCGATTTCTTCGGAATCGACGTACTCGATATTGACGCGACTCTCGGTATGAATGCCTGCATGGCGCAACGCCTCCGTCAATGATTTGTATGACTCGGTTAAATCGACATATTTGCCGACCATGCCGATCGTCACTTGCGTTTTCGGGTTTTCCAGCGCATGCACCAGCTTGCTCCATATGCCGAGGTCGGCCGGTTTCGGCGACAACTTAAGCTTTTCGCACACGATCCTGTCCAGACCCTGATCATGCAGCATTTGCGGAATTTTATAAATCGTATCCACGTCCCATACCGAAATCACCGCATCTTCCTCTACATTGGAGAACAGCGAAATCTTGGCGCGCTCGTCGTCGGGAATCGGGCGGTCGGCGCGGCACAACAGCGCGTCCGGTGAAATACCGATTTCACGCAATTTTTGCACGCTATGCTGGGTCGGTTTGGTTTTAAGCTCGCCGGCGGAAACAAGGTAAGGCACCAGCGTAAGATGCACGAAAGCGGCGGCATGCCGCCCTGCACGCAAACTGAGTTGACGGGCCGCTTCCAGAAACGGCAGCGACTCGATATCGCCAACGGTGCCGCCGATCTCGACGATGGCGACATCGAAGCCTTCGGCGCCGCGATGAATAAACTCCTGAATCTCATTGGTGATATGCGGAATAACCTGCACCGTTTTACCGAGATATTCGCCGCGCCGTTCCTTGCGAATCACCGATTCATAAATCTGGCCGGTCGTGAAGTTATTCACCTTGCGCATCTTGGCAGTAATGAAGCGCTCATAATGACCGAGATCCAGATCGGTCTCTGCGCCGTCGTCGGTGACAAATACTTCGCCGTGCTGGAATGGACTCATCGTGCCGGGGTCCACATTGATGTATGGATCGAGTTTCAGAAGAGTGACTTTGAGGCCGCGCGATTCGAGAATCGCAGCGAGAGAGGCGGCAGCTATCCCTTTACCAAGGGAAGATACAACGCCGCCAGTGACGAATACAAACTTGGTCATTGCAGATGGTGCCAGACGGCACATGCGGGAAATTCGAATTATACCGCAAACATCCCCGGTTCCCCATTATTACATCGTTCAATGTTGTGTTCAATTATTGCATCGCTCAATCCGGCAGCATGCTTTGAATTAACTCGTGCACAGCCGCCGCCGCCATACCCGGAAATTCCATCGGAAACAAGTGTCCGCCCGTCATCATCCGAAAATTCGGCCCCACCAGGCGCCTCGTGGCCTCCAGCCCGGCCTGACGGCACTCCACCGAATCGACCCCGCCGATGAAGCCCACCGGCACCGGAAAAGACCGGCGCGCCAGCGCGCCGAGATGATGCGGCAAGCTCAGATAGGCGGCCGTCTCCGCCTCGCGCGTAAAACGCAAGGTCACGCCCTCAGGATGCGGCGCCAGGCCATGTTCGACGTAATCGCGCAATACCTCGGGCGCCCAGCTTGCAAATAGCTGCCTGGACGCGTATTGTTGGTAAACCGCTTCCGCATCAGGCCAGATATGGCGTCGGCTTGCTGAAAATTTGGCCGGTGAAATTCGCTCCAGAAGCCCGAACCTCTTGCCGACCCGAAGCACTAATGCGCGCCAGCCGGCAACTACCGGCGCATCCAGCAAAACCACTCCGCGCACCAGCTCGGGGCGGCGTTTTGCCGCTAGCAAACTCAGTATGCCGCCCATCGAGTGGCCCGCCAGAATCACCGGCCCGTCATAGCGCGAAACCAGCTCATTGATCAACTCGTCAGCCAGTTCCTCCCATCCATCTCTTATTGGATAGCGCGGATCATGCGCATGCAAGGCGAGTGCCCGAACATCGTAATGGGTTTGCAAGGCATTAACAAATACCCGGTAGGTGCCGGCCGGAAAACTGTTCGCGTGGGCAAAATGCAGGATTGCTCGAGTCATTGAATCTCAAAAAAATAGCGCATGAGCATAAACCATGCACTGGATAATGGAAAATACAGCCGAATTACCGTTCAAGCCTTTTTTCGCGCCCTGCCCAATATAATAGCAGCACGATCACCGCATACGGCAATAACGACAGCGCATCGGAACTCGCCCCTTCAAAAAAAGGATTATTCTTTTCCGCCCAAGCGCCGATTGCCTGATCGAAATTAGTCAGGATGCCTGCGGTAAAAGCAATGACGATACCTGCCAGCGCACCGCCGGCAATGTAACCGGAAGCCAGCAGCACGCCTGCGCTGCGGTCGCCGGCAGCGCGTATTTCTTCGTCGTTCAGGTGGGCATTGTGCGCCAGCTTCCCGTTGCGCTTATCCACCAGCCAGCGCACCATGCCGCCGACAAATAATGGCGCGGACGACGAAAGCGGCAGGTATACGCCAACCGCAAAGGCGAGCGACGGAATGCCGGACATCTCAAGCACCACGGAAATCATCACGCCGAACAATACCAGGGTCCAGGGCAATTTACGGTCGAGAATGCCTTTGATGATATAAGACATCAGCACCGCTTTCGGGGCATCGTATTTTTTGACCGTGCTGCCGTCCGGCCGCTTGGTATAGGAACCGTTGATGCCCGGGTCGACCAGATAGGCCGCCTTGCCGCTGTCGTCCACCAGATATTTGCCGGCAGGACCGCCTACGGCATCGGTCTTATGCCATACCCGGTAGGTATGCGCATCCTGCGCCGCCTGCGGGCCTTGCAATACGGCGCTATCCGTCAATTTTCCGGCATCGGTGGCGAGGCCGGGGGCGACCTGCGCCGCAGGCACGTAGACGGTGCCCGCATCGTTCAGCTTTAACAGGATGGGGCCGAGCACCAGCGCGGAACAAAGTGCGCCGGCCAGAATGGCAATCTGTTGCAAGCGCGGCGTCGAGCCGACCAGAAAACCGGTTTTAAGATCTTGCGACGTGGCGCCGGCATTGCTTGAGGCAATGCAAACGATGGCGCCTACCGACAGCGCCGTAACGTAATATTGACCGCCGGTCCACCCCATCAGCAGAA
>JBIODP010000135.1:0-6206 GCA_044445195.1 Burkholderiales bacterium
ATTTAGTGCAAGTCATTGCCGGCACGAAGTTCACTGGCAGAGGCCACGCGGACACAGTTGCGCCCATTCTCTTTTGCCTCATAAAGCGCTTCATCGGCGCGTTTAATCCACTGAGTAGAAGTTTCTCCTGCGACTGAACGCGCAATGCCGACGGATATGGTAACTGAAAATCCTGGCATATTTTTAATTTGCAATTGCGATACACGTTCCCGAACGCGTTCACATATTGTCAATGCCAGATCGTCAGATGCTCTACCCAGAATAAGGACAAATTCTTCTCCACCGTATCGTGCAACATAATCCACAATACGGATCGATTCCTCGATACATTTCCCAACTAAAATGAGGACCTCATCGCCGACAGTATGTCCGAATTTATCGTTAATTGCTTTAAAATGATCAAGATCAATCATGCAAAGATTGAGTTCACGTTGCGCTTCTCGAACGTTTCTCGCTACCTCAACCTCCAACCTGTCCATCAGATCCCGTCGATTGAATAGTCCAGTAAGCGAGTCGCGGTGAGCTAGTTCACTAATTGTTGCAATAGCTGACGAAAGGTTTGACCTGATCCTGCTAATGTAACCGCACATGACGCACACAAGAAACATGACTGCGGCAAGGGACAACAGGTAAAGCATCTCGATGGGAAGTTTCACGCGCTCTGGATGATAATAACAAATACTGGCGATGACGCCTGCATAGCCGATCAACCCGACCATTCCGACGCGCATCATCTGGCCAAAATTCAACCGCAGGACACCAAAAAGCAGCGGCACCGGCACGAACAGTAGAAATGCGCCACGTGCCTCATCCGCTTGGGAGATAAAGATCATCGCAGCAAACATCGAGACAATAAGCTGCATTTCAGTCATGCTGGGGTCCCGCAGTCGCAAATTTTGACCGCTAAAAAGCATGAAGAAGAAAACACTGTTGACTGCTGTTACCCCGATTGCCCACCACATTGGCCATCTTGGCGGCAGATAACCGAATGACGCACAGATCTGCCCCACTACAGCGCAGAACGCGTACATTGCTATTGCCATGAAAAATCGGCGCATTCTCAGCGCTTGCTTGGCTTCGATTCCGATCGTATCCATTATTAATATTTTTATTTAGACATTCGGCTTATGGCAAGCCATCGACTGGAGTTATCCAGCCATCGCTTCCTCGGCGAATTACACTAATTGAAAATAATCTACCAAACAATACAATATCGATGTTACACCCGTTTATTTACTTCATAACTGCATTTTGTAGTAAAAAGCGAGCAGTCAACGGCGGGGCCACCCAATAAGCAGTCCTTTACAACTCCAGGAATACGCCCCTCTTGCCAAAAAAGATAAGCGCGTCACTTTCGCTTGCCGAATAGATTCAATACTGAATCGAAAATTTACAACCTTTGTTAATCGCGAATCGGTGAGGCCACTATTATCCATTGACCTTCCTGGAGAACCGCCAGAAGTTTGGCCATATACGGTAAGTGGAGTGCAAGTACACTAATCAAAATCTCATTGCAACAAGTGCAATTTTGTATCGGCATTATCAGAGTGATTTGATTTCAATGAGGGGTAGCTTGCCGTTTCTGTATTCAATTTGATCTACCTCAAATAGGGAATCGAACATTCCGCTATCTTGACAACAGGAAATTCTCCCAATCACTAATTGCCGACATCAATCCAACGATTGAGGGGCGTTTCAATTTCTTTAGCTGGTTTGGAATGAATTTCAACAAACTACGAATTGCCGCCAAGATTTGGACTACCGTCGGCGTTATCGCGATGGTTCTGATGAGCTGTTTGCCGGCATCAGCATTGAATCGGCAATTTTATGGACTCCATGTTCACGGCGCTCAATCTTCATGCCCGAATATTCAATCGTTGGTCCGGACTGACGCCGGTGTTTCGCCGACCTTCAGTTGACGGGGAGTGCCGCCTCGTCTCACCGTTTTAAGACCGTGATTGCACGTTCAAAAGTGATGCCAACTGCACCGATTTCACAGCCAGCAACCCGACATTTTGTGTTGGGGAAAAACCACGTCATGTCAGCGAGACGGAAAGAAGTTTTCGACCTGGCGGCGAGTGCGATCGATCATGATGCGCTGGCGAAAACACGACCAACCTTGGAGGAATAGATTGTGGGAATAGTTTCAGACTGGTGGGGCAATATCGGGCTGCAGGCGAAATTGCAGATACTGATTCAAGGATGTTTGGTTATCATACTTATTTCTGCCCAGTACTGGATCTCGAACAAGTTTGAGAGCCAGGTCCTCAGTGGCGCCCAAGACCGGGCGGGTTCGGTAGCGGACGGCGCGATCAACGGTTTGAACGCGTTGATGGTCACCAAGGTGGACGATCAGGATGTCATCAGCGACAAAGTGAGCCGCGCGCTCTTTATCAAAAAGATAGGTGTTTCGGAAAAGATCAAGGAATTGCGCGTAGTTCGTGGCAAGGGAACAAACGACGAATATCCTAATGCTCTTCCTCAGGAACAGCCTGTCGACGACATGGACCGCGAGGTTCTGGCAAACGGGAAAGCACAGTTCAAAACGATCAGCAACGGCGCTGGAGAAGCATCGCTCCGAGCGGTGCTGCCATTCATTGCAATGAAACAATTCAGGGGCATCAGGTGCCTTAGATGCCATGAGGTGGTTGAAGGATCGGTTCTCGGCGCGGCCAGCGTCACCATTGACATCAAGGAAGATTTTGCCGTTATTAAAAGGATTACAGCCATGATGTGGATCGGTCAGATCGTTCTGCAGATCGCACTGTTTTTCTTGGTTCGACTCATTGTCCATCGGTTGCTGGAGCAACTCGGCGGCGAGCCGAATTATGCAATTAACATTGCCAAGAAAATCGCGACTGGCGATCTTTCCGCTACCATTCACACTAGACAAAACGACAAGACGAGCATGTTGGCCGCGATAAAAATAATGCGCGATAACCTTGCCAAGATTGTCGGGGAAGTTCGTATCAATACCGATACTGTTGCCACGGCATCCGGACAAATTGCCAGCGGAAATCAGAATCTTTCCTCACGCACGGAGCAGCAAGCCAGCTCACTGGAAGAGACCGCTTCGGCCATGGAAGAGTTGACCGGCGCCGTCAAGCAGAATTCCGACAATGCCCGTCAGGCAAATCGGATGGCCGCGTCGGCGTCCGAAGCAGCGCTCAAGGGGGGCATAGTGGTGTCGCAAGTTGTCGATACGATGAGTTCGATTAATGAATCGTCAAGGAAGATCGTCGACATCATCGGCGTGATCGACAGCATTGCATTCCAGACCAATATACTGGCGCTTAATGCAGCAGTGGAAGCGGCGCGTGCCGGCGAACAGGGACGCGGCTTTGCGGTGGTGGCAACGGAAGTGCGCAGCCTCGCGCAACGCTCGGCCGTGGCTGCCAAAGAAATCAAGACCCTGATTGGCGATTCAGTTGAAAAGATTGGCGCAGGCACCAAGCTGGTTGACCAGGCCGGCAGCACGATGAATGAAATAGTCGATAGCATTCGGCACGTCACTGACATCATGGGTGAAATCACTGCGGCCTGCCAAGAGCAAACTTCCGGCATCGGCCAAATCAATCAAGCGATCAGACAGATGGACGAAGGCACCCAGCAAAACGCGGCGCTTGTGGAACAAGCGGCCGCCGCTGCTGAGTCGCTGCAGGATCAGGCCGGTAATCTGCAGCACGTCGTCAGCGTCTTCAAACTCGATGGAATGCCTGCCGCGCCGACGACTGCGGTTACCAAGGCGATCGTAACTGCGCCAAAACGGAAAATAGATCGGCCGAGTGCGACCGCCAATGCCCCTATGCGCAGGCCAGGAAAAGCCAGGAAAATTGCTAATTTTCCGTTGGCCAGCGCCGATGATTGGGAAGAATTCTAGCAATCAGGCAAAAGGTCGAACATGCCGTCTTATTTGGCAACTATTCAGCCGCCCTCAATACCCCACCACATCGTCCAGCACCCCATAATTCATCTGCGCCATCGTCACCCGCTTCTTCTCCGCGCATGGCGCGGCAAACGTCAGCATCAGCGAATCGGCCCGGTCGGGGGACTTGATCTGCCGCGCCTTTGCCTCATCCTTGCTTTCGATCAGGCGCAAGTCTCCCCGGTATTTATATTTCAGCGCAATCAGTTCTGTTTTGAGCTCCGCCTCGTTGGGCAAGCTGACCGGCCCATTCTGCAGCCATTCGCGGCCATTCGCCCACATCTGCGCACGCAGGTTATAGTTGGTGCCGTCATTCACCCGCACCGCGCTATTCACATCGAACACTATGCCGGGCTTTCCAGGCGCGTCCGGGTACCACATGCGCAAACGGTCGGCCACGCCGGAGCCAACGCCAATCACATCCACCGCAATCTGCCCGACCACGCTGCCGCTCTTCTGTATCGCCTCCACCTCGTTTTTCACATGCTGCGCCAGGCTCATCGTGTCTATCTTGGAAAACACCCGCTGCCATAACACCACCCGCCCCTGGCGCGCGGTAATCACGCTCTTGTCGCCGCCAAAGCGTGCCACATCCACCCCCAGCTTCACCGGCCCCAGCGCCTCCACCTCCGCCGGTCCCAGCAACTGCGCCGCCAGCACCAACTCGTTCGGGATGAATGAGTCGGTCACCGACGCCGAATAATTAATATCGATTTCCTGCGCCACAATCACCGCATCCAGATCGTGGCATTGCTTGTCATACCAGGCCTGCCCCTTGCGCGGGTCTTGCCGCCAATCGAAGGTAAACACCGGTACGCGGCCGCCGTGTCGCTTGCGATAAAACGGGTTGCCGGCGCCATTCGGCGTAGAAATATCGATCTTGCAATTCGAGGTCTGCGACAGCGCCGCGTCTATCGCGTCCGGCCTCTCATAAAACGCGCTTTCGTCCTTGAAATAGATTGAAGTGCGATTCCCGCGCCCAATGTTATCGCCCGCTTCGCCCACTATCGCACTGCCGTTTTCCATGTTCGCAATCTTCATGCACGGCGCATGCTTGTGCTCATTCCACCCGGCGGGCCGAAACTCCTGCGGCAGCAAGCTGATGAACTGCCGCATTTTCCAGAACAAGCTCTTCGGGTCGCCTATCCGGTCCACATACTCTTCCTTGCGCGAACCGAAGCCGATCACGGCGCCCGGGTAAAACAGCCACATCCACACCGCAAACGCCACGCATAACCAAGACACGCCCATGTCGCGGCTCTTCTCTGCCAAACCGTCCTCCCGGGCCCGCCAGCGCGCCAGCAGCCAGTCGATAAATTCCACTTGCCGCGGAAACAGCAAAAACGGCACCGTAGACGGCATGCCGATCTCGATATTGCGCGGGTCGAAAGTCATGCCCCAGTCATTAATGAAGTCCGCCGGATGGAGCTTGTAATACGCCTTCAGGCTATCCAGCATGGCCGGATCGGCGCGTAAATTTTCCAGCCGCTTGACACGCTCCGCATACACCTGCGCATAGTCCGGTTTGCTCCACACAATAGCCAGGCTGCCGCTCATTTGCCGATCATTTTCAGATACGCAACATCCGGCTCAACCGTCAAATCCGCCTTGCTTTCAACCGGCCCGCTACTCTTGCCATGCACATCCACCTTGTCGGCAAACATCTTCAAATGCTTGCCCAGCAACTCCGCCCCCTTCAGCACCGCCCCCGCGTCAAACTTGTATTCTCCGGTCGCCACCATCGCCTTCACCTCCTTGTCATAAGCCATCACCGGCTCCGCCTGGCTACAGCGCTCTATGGTCGCCTTGATGGCAATCAACACATAGCGCGCATCTATGCCTAATTCCTTGGAACGCTTTTCCATCGCCTGCTGTATCCGTTGCGCCACCGCCGGCTCGCGTAGCAAGCGCGAAGCGGCATTGGAGCCGGAACGACCCTTCGCCTGATAACCGGCGCGCTGGTAAGCCGCAGATGCATTCATGTCGGTTAAATACTCCTCCACAAAACGCTGCCGCTTCGGCGTCAGAGGCTTATTTGCAGCCGCCTGCTGCGCCAATTCTGCCGACGCAACAGGCGGCTCAGGTGTGCGCGCCGCCATGCTTAATTCGCGTTCCGTTGCGCATCCTTCTTGGCCGCCAGCCGGTTCCACAAGGATTTGGCATCGGCTGGCGCCATCGGCGCGTCGCCATCGCCATTCTCGCTTTGCCCTCCCCCCTCTTGCTGCATCTGCTCGCTATACAATTGGCTGGCCAGTTCCAATGCATCGTCGATATTGTCCAC
>JBIODP010000136.1:0-6191 GCA_044445195.1 Burkholderiales bacterium
GGGTCGTTAGCTCAGTTGGTAGAGCAGCGGACTCTTAATCCGTAGGTCGAGTGTTCGAGCCACTCACGGCCCACCACAAATCAGCAATGGAAACAAAGGGTTACACGCTACAGCCTGTAATCCTTTGTTTTTTTAATTTTGCCAGTCTCATTTGATGAACGATGGTCTTTTGTGCAAAAAAATGATTTGAAGTTGTCTTTTCATCTTATGGCACAGCCGCCATCGAGAAAATTTCTGCAATCTTTTCACGAGGATGCCGGATGGTCTCTGCCACGGCGGGAAGTCGACAATATCGTCAAGGCCAACAACGGCAAGCTGCAGTGGGTAGGCGTCAACAGTGAAAATACAAAGATTGGCATTGCCCGATTAGAACTTGCCCCGCCCGAATTCTGCTATGTTTCCGATCTTGTTATCAAAAGCAAATATCGCAGATTGGGCGCCGGCCGGTGGTTTTTGCGAAATATTGAAACATTTTGCGCTGGATCGGGAATAAAGCGCCTGTTACTCACGCCAGAATCTGGAAGTCTTCCATTCTACCAAGCCTTGTCTTTTGTTCCTGACCCTTTTGTTTCGGGAGTCATCAAAAAAGACATCAATCTATTTCAACCGAAAATGTTTTCAACGCGCGCTGGCGAACCGCTTGTGAAGTTTCCGCTGCGATAGTGCTGGTAATGCATTAACAGGCAAATCATTCGAAACAGTACTGGAGAAAATTACCCATGTTTTTTGGTTATACAGAAGACCAAATCGCCGCTTTTGGCCTGTCATTTTGCGTATGCGGCTTGATGATTTACATGCTATTTATTATTGGGCACCTCGCCTGGGAATCCAAGGCCGGCAAGTTTGGCACCTTCATCCTTTTTCTCGGTTTGGCTTTCGGCATGGTCGGCTTCGTGGCCAAATACTTCATTAAGCAGGTTCTCGGAATAGCCTGACCGCCAGGGGGATGCCCCGATTCCCCCAATGCCCCAAAGCCACGTTACCGACGATTGTTATTAAAGCCATAAACCTAGGATAAGAGCCGCCGCTTTTCCTCCCCCACGAAAATCCCGCTGGGAGTCTTGACTATTTTGACAACCCCTTCACCGCTGGCAACAACCTGCGCTTCTCTCGTCAGGTTCATTGTGTTCGCCAAATGAAGATGTCCATGCAACACGCGATAACCATCACCTTCTCGAACGATCAAAATGTCTGGACTCATGATATTTCTCTCCACTGAAAATTGAAAGGTAACGGGAGATAGATCGGATGCCGGACGAATAGTTCAATGCCATATTCGCGCTTGTATTCTCGTTTACATTCTATTGTTTACCCTCGCCATGGTCATCGCAACAAGACTGGCATGTAGCGTTATATGTGACAGATGTAAAGGAAGGTAACAAGCAATGACATCTCGATTCATTCCCGTTAAAGTGGCTCCGTAGTCTTCCCTCCCCCACACTGTTAAAGAGTGGTTTTAATCCGCCGCCGCAAGGTGCTGCGGATTTTTTTTGCCTTGTCATTTTGTCAGGATAAAAAAACCGTTGATCCATGCACAGCCATTCAACCATCCGACTGCACAGAAAAATTCTGCAAGCTTTTTTAGTTTAGCGACATTTTCACCATATTCAAGAAGCTTGACTTTTTAATTTTCATAAGATAACGTTCGTTATGTTAAAGAATATTTTTTAAGTGGAGCGCGCTCGTGAGCAATCAACTCAGCAGCATCGGCAAACAGGCCGCACTGGTGGTCGGCGCAGGAGATGCCACAGGTGGCGCGATTGCAAAGCGCTTTGCGCGGGAAGGCTTGATCGCCTGCGTCACGCGGCGCAGCGCCGACAAACTGCAGCCGCTCGTAGATGAAATCAAGGCAGGCGGTGGTGAAGCATTCGGTTTTGGCTCGGATGCGCGCAAGGAAGACGAAGTCGTTGCGCTGATCGACCGGATCGAGCGCGATATCGCACCGATACAAGTCATGGTGTTCAATATCGGCGCCAATGTGCCGTGCAGCATCCTGGAAGAAACGGCGCGCAAATATTTCAAGATTTGGGAAATGGCTTGCTTCGGCGGCTTTCTGGTCGGGCGCGAGGTTGCCAGGCGCATGGTGATCAGAGGCAGCGGCACGATTATTTTCACCGGGGCAACGGCCGGGTTGCGCGGAGCGGCAAACTTTGCTGCCTTCGCCGGCGCCAAGCACGCCTTGCGGGCGCTGGCCCAAAGCATGGCGCGCGAGCTTGGCCCGCAAGGCATACACGTGGCGCATGTGGTGGTCGACGGCGCCATCGATACCGAATTCATTCGCGAAAACTTTCCCGAACGGTATGCGACGAAGGAACAGGGCGGCATCCTGAACCCGGATCATATCGCGGAGAATTACTGGAATCTTCATGCACAGCAGCGTGATGCCTGGACACATGAACTTGATCTGCGCCCCTGGATTGAAAAGTGGTGAAACAAGCGTTGACATAGGCAATTACTTAAGCGATGAATTATCAAGACCGGCAACCCGATAGGCAAAAACAATAAAGGACAAATGAAAATGAAAAAATGCGTCGATTTCTATTTTGATTTTGGAAGCCCCACCACCTACCTCGCATGGACCCAGCTTCCGGCTATCACCGCCGCAGCCGGCGCTGAGTTGAATTACCACCCGATTTTGCTGGGGGCAATATTTCAGGCAACCGGCAACCGTTCTCCCGTAGCCGTCCCCGGCAAGGCGGTCTGGATGATGAAGGATATCGCGCGCTTTGCCGCGCGTTACCGTGTGCCGTTTTCGCACAATCCGCATTTTCCGATCAATACCTTGCCTTTGATGCGCGGCGCCATCGGTTATCAGATGAAAAAGCCGGAGCTATTCAATTCTTATGTCGCGACAATTTTCAAAGCCATATGGGTTGATGGATTGAACCTGGGCGATCAGGCGACGCTTGCGCAACTGTTGCAAGCGTCCGGTTTCGATGCAACGGAATTTTTGACAATCATTCAGTTGCCGGAGGTTAAGGAAAAGCTGCGCACGGAAACGGAAGCGGCAGTTCAGCGGAATGTTTTTGGCGCGCCAACCTTCTTTGTCGGCGACGAAATGTTCTTCGGCCAGGATCGCCTTGACTTCGTCCAGGAAGCGTTGCGCTAGCGGGCAAGCCGCTCGCCCGGCATGTTGCCAACGCCGCGATTGAAGATTGAAAGCAGTTTTAGACAGGTAGACAGGTTAGTTAATGCGATACTCAGCGACCCATAAGGCCGAAACCAGAAATCATCTTCTTGAAGTCAGCGGCGCGCTTGCCAAGAAAAAAGGCTATTCCGCGACGGGGGTCGATGCGCTGACGGCTGCGGCCGGTCTGACCAGCGGGGCATTTTATAACCATTTCAGCTCGAAAGCGGAACTATTTGCCGCATTGGTGGAGCGCGAGCTTGAGCATAGCCTGGCCATGATTGCCGACAACGCCACCGGTCAGCAGGATAAAGAATGGCCCGTGCGGCAACTGCAGCGTTATTTGTCGTGGAAACATGTTCAGAATCCGGAAGGCGGCTGCCCGCTCCCGAGCTTGGGCGCCGAAATTGCGCGCGCGGACAACGCCGCCAGGGAAAAATTTGAAACCGCCCTCAAGCAGATCCAGGGCATCTGGGAAAAGCAGCTTGGCGACCGCAAGCTGGCGTGGGCTACGCTGGCGCAACTGGTCGGGTCGGTCCTGCTTGCCCGTGCCATGTCCTCGGAGAAAACCGGCAAGGAAGTGCTCGAGGCCAGCAAGTCTTTTCTGGAACAGGCTTTTGCATGCCGGGATGCCGGACCGGTTCCGTAATTCTGTTGCGGGTGTTGCGGATCAGCGTTTCTTCTCGACCATATCGCCGGACTCCGTGATAACGTACGTATAGAGCCGCACGCTGCCATCGTTTTCCTTCTTGCGGTAAATGCCTTGAATCTCGTTCTCGAAACCCGGGAAACGGTTGCCGCTTTCCTCGAACATCCGAAAGTAGTCGAGCGCCGGCGATGCGCGTTCGCTATACCGCTCGCCCGGAACGACCAAAGCAATCCCTGGCGGATAGAACAACCCGAGGGTGGCGGCAATCCTGCCGCCGATTTTCCCGATCGGCAACAACTCTACATTATTGCGCACCATTTCGTGCATCGCCTGTTGCGGCGTCATCGCCATATCGGGGAAATGCTCGGCGCGAAACTGTTCGCGCTGCAGCCGGCTGGCGTCACGTTCGCGATAAAACCTGTGCATGTCGCCGCACAGGTCGCGTAAGCCAATACCGGCATAGTGCGCGCGGTGCGCGGCGACGAAAGAAGGAATCACGTCATCCAGCAGCGCATTGTCGTCATGCAATTGCTTGAATCGAACCAGCGCGGACAGGAGCGTGCCCGCCTTCGTCGATTCCAGCCCTGGCGTCAACAGGAAGAGGATGCTGTTCAGATTGCTTTTTTCCGGCACGATCCGTTTCTCGCGCAAAAACTCCGCCACAACGGCAGCCGGAATGCCATGCTCGGCATAGCTGCCGGCATTGCGGTCGAAGCCGGGCGTGAGCAGCGTCAGCTTGTTCGGGTCGGTCATCGCATAACCCTGCTCCAGTTGCGCAAAGCCGTGCCATTTTTTGCCGGGGGCAAGTTCCCAGTAGCGCGCATCGGCAGCGAGCTCTTCGGTCGGCACATCTTCCCAGCGCTCAACGCGGCCCCGCACTTCCACCACCTCAGGCACAAACGGATCGAAAAACCAGCGTCGCGCCGGATCGGTTTCCATCGATTCATATTCGTTCCGAAGAGCCCGAATCTTCTTGCGCATCTCGATGCCGAGCTTGATCGTGTCGTCCCACAGCACTTCCCCTGAGCGGCCCTTCATCATCTGCGCGCCCACGTCAAGCGATGCGAACAGCGGATAGAACGGCGATGTCGACGAATGCTGCATGAATATTTCATTGAAGCGCCGATGGCTGACCTGGCGGCGCTGGCCCTCCAGATGCGCGTCCTTGACATGGATTTGCGAAGCCTGTGAAAACCCTGCCAACTGTTTATGGGTGGATTGCGTCGCCAGAATCCCCGGAGAATTCGCATCGAGCCGTTCGACGCCCATCGCGAAGCGGCCCTTGAACAACGGATGAAATTTCATGAAACCCGCCCATGCCTCGTCGAACAGGATGTAATCGCACAACGGCCCCAGTTTATCCACAATCGCTTGCGCATCGTAGATGGTTCCGTCAAAAGTGCATTGCTCGATAACGGCAACCCGGAACGGCCGCGCGCGCTGCCATGCGTGCGGGTCCTTGATCAAGGGGTTATGCCGAATGCTGTCGCGAATGCTCCCCTCGTCCAGCGCATCGAAATCGATAGGCCCGATCATGCCGTATGCATTGCGGCCCGTCTGCAGATAAACCGGAATGCCGCCGCCGAGCAGCAGTGCGCCATGATGCGCTGCCTTGTGGTTATTGCGGTCGAACAATACAAGATCTCCCGGCGTCACCAGCGCCATCAGGGCTATCTTGTTCGAGGTCGACGTCCCGTTCAACACGAAATAGGTGCGCTCGGCGCCAAAAATCCGGGCGGCTGCCTTCTGCGCCGCAAGAGCCGGCCCCTCGTGAAGCAGCAGGTCGCCTAATTCAACGACGGAGTTGTCAAGATCGTTTCGAAAGATCGCCTCGCCCAGATGCTTGACGAATGCGCGTCCGATCGGGCTCTTCTGGTAGAAAACGCCGCCATTGTGCCCGGGGCACGTCCACATCTGGTTCGCCTGTTCCGCATAATCGACCATCGCGCCAAAGAAAGGCGTTTTAAGCGACTCCGCATAATTGCCCAAATGGCTCACCAGATTGCGGGCAACGAACTCCGGCGTATCCTCTTCAAGAAACACGTATCCGGTCACCTGGCCCAGCACCGCGACCGGGATATCTTCCAGCGCGTGCAACTGGCGCTCCACCAGAATAAAGATCGGCACGTCAAGACCGCGCTCGCGCACGAAACGCACAAATGTTTCAACCTCGTTTTCCGATTCGGTCAGCGACCACTCCACGATCACACATCCCACGGCCGCTTCGCTGCGGATGGCGGAGCATGCTTCCGCCGTCGAGGCTGTCAGTGTCGTCACATAGCCTTGCCGCCCCAGTTCGTCGACAATGCGCTGCAGCCGCGGCGATGGAAATGTCGAGGGGAGCGGCATCGCGCAGCAAAACAGAAAACTGAACATGTGGTCGTAAGACATCGTCATCCCCCGGTGAAATATAAC
>JBIODP010000137.1:0-6180 GCA_044445195.1 Burkholderiales bacterium
CGCTACCTGATTAGCCTGGAGCATGAGCGGCGCAGGATGCTGACGGGGTAGTTAATCTTGGTCTTGGCCAGAATGAACTTGGTTCACGATGAGCGGTATGATGCACACATAGCTGGTCGCGGCGGCGACTTTGTGATACAGTGAATACATGCATTCATTTTGAGGTTTGATTATGGCTACTTCAATACGCCTTGCGCCGGAGACGGAGCAGCGCCTCGATTTCCTCGCTTCGCATACTGGCCGCACAAAGGCTTATTACCTGAGGCAGATCATCGAGCAGGGTATCGAGGATATGGAGGATTATTACCTTGCTGCCGATGTTCTGGAGCGCGTTCGCAAAGGGCAAGAACAGGTGCATTCCGCTGCTGACGTGAGAAAAGACCTTGGCCTGGACAATTGATTACACCGATACGGCCAAGGCGCAACTTCGAAAACTCGACAAGCAGACGGCGCGGCGTATTGTCGATTACATGGACGAACGCATTGCCAGCTCGGAAAACCCCCGTAACGCCGGCAGGGCGCTGACTGGTCCGCTAGGGGGACTCTGGCGCTACCGGGCGGGTGACTGCCGCGTGATTTGCGACATCCAGGATGGGGCTTTGCGTGTTCTTGTGGTGCAGGTGGGCAACCGGCGTGAGGTTTATCGATAAGCTTATCGGCACTCAATGGCGATTACGCCTTGGCCCCTTCCAAAGCTGCACCGGCTTTCCTTGGAATTATTGTTTTTTTCAATATATTTATGTAATTCTTTTTTCACGAAATCGTGCATGTGTATAGAAATGTCGGTATTTTATGCATATCGAATTTTATATGCATAGAAAAGTCGTTTTTCTATATGCGAGATAGCATCGGAAAGCGGCGGCGTAGTGGCTTTGAAAAACCGATTAAAATCAATCGGTTATCGCGGCATGGAGCGGGTGAAGGGGATCGAACCCTCGTCTAGAGCTTGGGAAGCTTTCGTTCTACCATTGAACTACACCCGCGAAGCGTGCATTTTACGCGGGTTTCGAGGGGATTGGCAAATCAGGCTTGGCTTGCTCACGCCGGTTGTAGCCGGCGACCATGTCGAAGCGGAATAGCCGGCATTCCAGCGCGCCGTTGAAGAAAGGTGTTTTGCGCGCTTCCTTCAGGCGCAATAATTTGGGCAGGCCGAGGTCGGCGGAAAACAGGAATACCGACCAGCCGGGGAAGCGTTGCTTGAGCGTGGTGCCGAATGCGCTAAAAAACGCTTGCGCCAGTTCGTCGGTTTCCAGCGTGGCGTCGCCGCGCACGCCGATGCGCTCGCCGTACGGCGGGTTGGTCAGCATGATCCCGGTCTCGGCAGGCGGTTTGACTTCTTGCGCCTCGATCTGTTTCAACGGTACCTCGAAACGGATGCCGGCCCGGTTCAGGTTGTTGCGCGTCATGACGATCATGTCGCCGGAAATATCGCTGCCGAAAATCGTCGGCTCGGCGGGAGGCGGGTTGGGCTTGATGGCGCTTTTCAAGGCCAGCCATTGCGCCGCGTCGAAATCATGAAATTTTTCAAATGCAAATGCCCGGTGCGCGCCGGGCGGAATGCCGGCCACCATTTGCGCCGCTTCGACCAGAATCGTGCCGGAGCCGCACATCGGGTCGAACAGCACCGTGCCCGGTTTCCAGCCGGATACGCGCAGCAAGCCGGCGGCAAGGTTTTCCCGCAAAGGCGCATCGCCGGTTTCAAGGCGCCAGCCGCGCTTGAACAAGGCTTCGCCGGAGGTGTCGAGATATAAGGTGAAATGGCGGGAGTCGAGAAAGCCGACGATGCGCATATCGGGGGTTTTGGTATCGACCGAGGGGCGCTCTGAAAACTGTTCGCGGAAACGATCGCAAATGGCGTCTTTAATTTTGAGGGTCGTGAATTCAAGGCTACGTAGCGGCGACTTGATGGCGGTGACGTCTATGCGTATGGTGTGGTGGACGCCAAACCAGTCTTCCCACGGTTGCGCCAGCGCCAGATCGTAAATGTCGTTCTCATTGACATAGCCGGCATGCGCCATTCTCAACAAGACGCGCGAGGCTATCCGCGAATGCAGGTTGATGCGGTAGGCGTCGCTCAGGTCGCCGGAGCAATGCACGCCGCCCGGCACCTGATTGTGGACTTTTAACGTCGGCTGTTGCTGGGATAGTTCGCCCAGCTCTTCCGCCAACGCGGCTTCTAGGCCGCGCGGGCACGGGCAAAAATAAGAATAGGACAAATTCGACACGGGGAACCTTTTTTCCGTATTGGAGCAACCTCTATGGACGACCGGTCTGCGGCCGCCTTGAATTTAAAACGGCCTGACTACCACCAGGATCACAATCGCCAGCAGCACCAGGGTCGGCACCTCATTGAACCAGCGATACCAGACGTGGCTGTGGGCATTGCGGCCGTTTTCAAATTTTTTCAACAGCGAGCCGCAAGCATGGTGGTAGCCGATCAATACGACTACCAGCGCCAGCTTTGCATGCAGCCAACTATTGCCGGGCGTCTTGAGGATGTCGAATTCCAGCCACAAAAGCCCGAGACCGAATACCAGCGCGAACACCGCCAGCAGGGTCATGAAGCGATAGAGTTTGCGCGACATCAGCAACAGGCGCTTGGTCGATGTCGGATCGGTTTCCTGCGCCAGATTGACCAGAATGCGGGGCAGGTAAAATAAACCGGCGAACCATGAGATGACGAAGAAAATGTGCAGGGATTTAATCCAAAGCAAGTACTCCATATTTTTTCTCTTTATTTAGCCAGCTTGATTATTGAGCGTTATTGTCGAATATTCGGATAGTTCATTCACGCACTTCGCCGTGCCCGAACACCACGTATTTTAATGACGTGAGGCCTTCCAGGCCGACCGGTCCGCGTGCATGCAATTTATCGTTCGAGATACCGATTTCCGCTCCCAGGCCGTATTCAAAACCGTCGGCGAAGCGGGTGGACGCATTGACCATCACCGATGCCGAATCGACTTCACGCAGGAAGCGCATCGCATGGGTATAGTTCTCGGTGATGATGGCGTCGGTATGTTGCGATGAATAGGTATTGATATGGTCGATGGCGTCATCGATGCCGGTAACAATTTTCACGGCGAGGATGGGAGCAAGATATTCAGTGCTCCAGTCTTCTTCGGCGGCCGGCGCCAGACGGGCATACCCTGCCAGCAGCGCGCGCGCTTCGTCGTCGCAGCGTAACTCCACCTCTTCGGCGGCGTATTTTTTAGCCAGTTCAGGCAGCACCTGTTTGGCGATGCCGCGGGCGACCAGCAGGGTTTCCATCGTGTTGCAGGTGCCGTAACGGTGGCACTTGGCGTTGAAGGCAATGTCGACAGCCTTGGCGAGATCGGCCTGGTCGTCGATATAGACGTGGCAAATGCCATCCAGGTGCTTGATCATCGGCACTTTGGATTCGCGCATCAGGCGCTCGATCAGGCTCTTGCCGCCGCGCGGCACGATAACGTCGACATATTGCGGCATGGCGATCAATTCACCGACCGCCGCGCGGTCGGTGGTTTCGATCACTTGCACCGCATCTGCCGGCAGTCCGGCTCCGGCCAGCCCTTCTTTCACCAGTGCGGCGAGCGCCTGGTTGCAATGCAGCGCCTCGGACCCGCCGCGCAGGATGGTCGCATTGCCGCTCTTGATGCAAAGCCCTGCCGCATCGACGGTGACGTTCGGGCGGGCTTCATAAATAATCCCGATAACGCCCAGCGGCACGCGCATTTGCCCGACCTGAATCCCGGTGGGGCGGTGCTTCATGTTGGATATCTCGCCAATCGGGTCGGCCAGCGCGACAATTTGTTCTAGCCCTTCTGCCATCGCCGCAATCGCTTTGTCGGAGAGCGTCAGGCGGTCCAGCAAGGCGGACGACAAACCGCCGGCGCGCGCGGCAGCCAGATCTTGTTGATTGGCTGCGCGCAGTTGAGCAGTGTCGCGCCGAATCGCCTCGGCGATCAGGGTCAGTGCCCGATTTTTGGCGGCAGTGTCGGCCTTGGCCATCACATGCGATGCCTTGCGCGCGCGCCGGCCAACTTCGTTCATGTAAAGCTTGATGTCCATTTTTCCTGCAGAGTTCGATAATTCAATTATTCAGCCATACACTATACCGGCACGCAGCACGTTAGGCAAACCTTTGCCGGCCTAACGGCTGAACAGCCGCTTATCCCAAACGACATCTTGGGGAACAGATGCGCGCAACTGGCTTGCCTCTGGATGCAGGGGATTAACGAGCGCAATGGAATCCAGCCTGGCAACCACTGACGGCACCAGCAATATGGCGCTTCGAGCCTCGCTTATCCACGCGTCCCCGAAAGCTCTCGCAATAGCGATATTGTCGGAATCCCAGTCCAAGGGGAGGGAAAACGCATCATGGCGTTCAATGGATACCGTTTCAGGCGCCTCCACACTGACGAAACCGTGCGTGGCCGGAACACGCCCTATGCTTGCGTGCGCCAGAATTTCGAGCATGGCGCAGGAGTACGTTAATGAGGCATAAATCACTGGCCGGCCAGGGCTGCTCCAGCGTCCGCCGATCAGTGCCGCCCCCGTGCCATCCCAAATAGCATGTCGTGCATCGGCAATCCGGTATAGAAGCATTACTAAGCCGCGATCCCGTAATAAAGCTTCCAGAGAAGTTCCTCGACACGTCGCGCTCCGAGTTCTGTCATTGAAACTTCAAGCGGCATGCGTCCCTGCAGCATCGCGTGCGGCGTGCTCAAGAATGCCCTGGCGTCCTCTTCAGAGTTCCACACGTATTCTGACGTGGCAACGATTCTGGCCAACCGTTCTGCGCGTTCGGATTCGCCGGCAGTGAGGACATCCCGGCGGCGCTTGTAGGTAGCTTCTGGAATGATCCTGTATAAGAGGGTCTTGCGATCTTCGCTATTTTTGAATATGTGCGCGATGCTTGCCCTGAGCGCGCTTTTCGGGAGACCTTTCGACACCAGCTCATCCAGCTCGGCAAAAGAATGCGGAACAGGGGCAAGCGCCATGACAGAGGCGATCTTTTCCGGTGTGACAAGAAGCATATCGTTTCCTGGATTGTATCAATTGATACCGTAATCGTAGATCAAATGATGCATTTTGTCAATCCATAGTTTAGCCAATCAGCCGCGTGCAATGCGCAGGCCTAGTTGCAGCAAGCCATCCCAGGCGTCGCCGGCGAAGGATTTAGTGCGCAGGCCCTTGATCATTTTGTCGATTTGGGCGGCGTCTTGCAGCGCTGCTTCCAGCGTGGGCAGTTTCAGCCGCCGTAATGCCGGTTCCATCAAACGTTCGCGCGGCCCCCAGATGCGGTATTCCTTCAGCAGCATGCCCAGCGGGCGGCCTTGGGCGACGCCGGATTTTAATTTCAGCAAGGTGCGAATTTCTTCCGCTACTGCCCACAGCACCAGCGGCAAGGCTTCGCCTTCGCCCTGCAAGCCTTCCAGCATGCGGACCAGACGTCCGGCATCGCCTGCCAGCATGGCTTCATTCAGCTTGAATACATCGTAACGCGCAACATTCAGCACGGCAGCGTGTATTTGCTCGAAATTCAGTTTCCCTGCCGGATACAACAGGCCCAGCTTTTGAATTTCCTGGTGGGCGGCCAGCAAATTGCCTTCGACGCGGTCGGCAATGAATTCCACGCATTGTTTATCCGCGCCATGCCCTTGCAAGGCCAGTCGCGCCGCTATCCAGGCCGGCAGTTGCGCGCGCTCTATCAACGGAATTTCGATGTAGACGGCAGCCTGCTGCAAAGCATTGACCCAAGCTGCTTTTTGGGTGGCCCAGTCGAGTTTGGGCAGGGTGATCAGGGTGACGTTGTCCGGGCACAGCGCGGCCGCATAGGCTTGCAATGCCTGGCCGCCGTCTTTGCCGGGCTTGCCGGTCGGGATGCGCAATTCAATCAGTTTTTTGTCGCCGAACAGCGATTGCGACTGATTGGCCGCGAGCAATTCGCCCCATTTGAAGCTGCGTTCGACGGTCAATACCTCTCGTTCGGAAAAGCCTTGCGCGCGTGCCGTCTTGCGGATCTTGTCGGCTGCCTCCAGCGCCAGCAAATGCTCGTCGCCGGCGAGGACGTACAGCGGCGCCAGCGGTTTGTTCAGATGGGCATCAAGCGCGTCAAGCCGCAATTGCATCGGATAGCCTCATTCAATCGGCTTGAGGGCGGCCAGGCGGCGCACGATTTGCTGAGCCATATCTAAC
>JBIODP010000138.1:0-6175 GCA_044445195.1 Burkholderiales bacterium
CGATGCACCCGCTCTCTTCAAGCAGAGCGCGTTCTATGGCCTCAAGCTGCCCCCGAATGCGGCGGACGCGATTCAAAAGCTTTTGCTTGTCGCGAATGGTGTGGGCCATATTACCTCGTAAATATAGGGTAGGGGACTATATTATAATGCACATTCCTCATGTTGCGCAACGGGCAATCGGACAACATTCAATCCGATCTCGCTGTTATTCGCTCTGTTAAGCGTTCTTGCATTACCCTCTCCAGGAGGATATGATACCAATATGGTTAAACATATCGCACCTCATGCCGCGCATATATCGCATCCGGAGATTCTCAAGCGCTTAAAACGCGCCCAGGGCCACCTGAAAAGCATCATTGAGATGCTGGAGAACGATCGCGATTGCCTGGACGTCGCCCAACAATTGCAGGCGGTCGAAAAAGCAGTGACCAATGCCAAAAAAGTATTGGTGCATGACCATATCGACCATTGCCTCAAGCAAGCGGTGAAAAAAGGCTCCGGCAACGCCGAGGAGACAGTCCGTCAATTCAAGGAAATAACCAAGTACCTATAGCCATGCACGCTTAGAACGCTATTTATGGCGAATCACGACCACGACCCCCTGCATGACCATCATGGGCATTCTCACTCGCATGGAGGAGGGCATCATCATGCGGTTCCCGCCGACAGCGGACGGGCCTTCCTCATCCCGGTGGGTTTGAACGTTGTATTTGTGGCCATTGAATTTGCGTCTGGATTCGTTGCCAACTCTACCGCGCTGATGGCGGACGCCGGCCATAATCTGTCCGATGTGGTGGGACTGCTGTTGGCATGGGGAGCGGTTGTCATGGCGCGCAGGCAAGCCAGCCAGCGCTATACCTATGGGTTGCGCAGCGCGTCCATCCTGGCGGCATTGGCTAATGCCATGCTGTTGCTGGTGGCATCCGGCGCGATCGCTTTGGAAGCGGTTCAGCGCTTTTCCCAGCCGCCCGCCGTTGCGGGCTTGACGGTGTCGGTTGTGGCTGCAATCGGTATTGCGGTTAATGGCTTCTCGGCCTGGCTATTGATGAAAGGCAGCAAAGAGGATTTGAACTTGCGCAGCGCTTACCTGCATATGGTTGCCGACACCGTCGTCTCGCTTGGCGTCGTGATAACTGGCGTGGCGATGTTATATACCGGCTGGTACTGGCTCGATCCAGTCGTCAGTTTGGTCATTGTCATGGTGATTCTGCTTGGCACATGGAGTTTGCTGCGCGAGTCGGCTCAACTTGCGTTGAGCGCAGTGCCTGCACAGGTCGATGCGTCGGCAATCGAGGCATACCTGCGCCAGCTTGATGGGGTGACGGATATGCATGATCTGCATATCTGGGGGTTGAGCACAACAGAAAATGCGTTGACCGTTCACCTGGTCATCCCCGCCGGCTATCCCGGCGATGCCTTTATGGACGATGTCGTGCACAGCTTGCAAGAGCGTTTCAAGGTCCATCACAGCACCTTGCAAATTGAACAGGGCACGACCAGCCACGCCTGCGCGCTATTCGCATCGAATGCAGCAGACCTGGAGCCGAAATCGTCTCGTTAAGCCGACAGCTCTTCACGACCATAAAGGCAGGCCAAAGCCCGCCGCACACTGACATAAACGACAAATTTGATCTACATCAATGCAATTGAGAATAATTCTCATTATTATTCGCATTATGCTGCTTACTTAAAATCTGGCATCGACAAGTCTCGTTCAGGGAAAGAGCCGGTTCGAACGAACAACCTGCGCGTTCACCGGACCAGCGAGCCAAGTTGGCGGCGCCAGGAATAACGCCATAGTAAGTTCGCTACAGCCTGTTAAACATTATGGAGTATCGACATGGGCATCCGAACTGCAATGCGTGTTCAGTATTCAACACTACCGCCACTTCAACGACTGGTTGTCGTGGTAATCGGATCGGTATTGCTGAGTGGCGCGTTTTTTGGCGTAGTCGCCAAAATTGGCGCGGCAAAAGCCGTGGACCAGAATGCGGTCGACGCGGTCGGCCCAGCCTTTGTGCGGCTGGGCGACAAACTGACTGTTCCGGTTAACTCGCCTCTGCGCATCGGCTTGGCGGTCAGTCAGGTAGGAGAGATTTCCTCGGCCCACGTGCTCACCCTGCCCGGTGTGGTCGAAGCCGATCCGGCATTGACGGTTAATGTATTGCCGCCGCTGACCGGGAGACTCACCGAAGTGAAGGTAAAGCTGGGCGATGCGGTGACGCGAGGCCAATTGCTGGCCGTTGTGCATTCGCCGGATCTGGACCAGGCTTATTCGGACGTCGATAAGGCGCATGTCGCGCTTGATCTGGCACGCAAAGCCTTGGATCGCGCCCGTAGCGTGCATGACGCCGGCGCCAATGCCGTCAAGGATTTCGAACAAGCTAATAGTAATTTTGAGCAAGCGCTGGCCGAAGCCAAACGCGCCGATGCCCGTCTGCTCACGCTCGATGAAAACAGCCGTACCGGCAAGACGCGGGTGCTCAGCATCAATGCCCCGGTTTCCGGCACAGTCACCGCTCTTAATTACGGTATTGGATCATTCATTAACGACCCGACCGCCACTTTGTTGACAATCTCCAATCTCGACACGGTCTGGGTCACCGCCAATGTTCCCGAAGACTTGCTGGCGTCGGTATCCAAGGGACAGGCGGCGGATGTCGATTTGCCCGCCTATCCTGGTCAGAAATTTCACGGCACGATCAGTTTCGTCAGCGCGCTGCTGGAACCGGACACGCACCGCAATAAAACCCGCATTGCCTTCGCCAACCGGGACGGCAAGCTGAAACCGAATATGTATGCGACGGTCGGTATCGCGGTTCCGCAATCCAGGCAAGTCGCGGTTCCACCCTCGGCACTGTTGATGAACAACGATAGCACCACCGTATTCGTCGAAGTCGCGCCGTGGACGTTCGTGCGACGGGTGGTCGAGTTGGGGCATGAAGACGGCGATCAGGTGCGCATTGCGTCCGGCCTAAGCGTGGGTGAGCGCATTGTGATCCGCGGCGGAGTTTTGCTAAATGATTAATCAAATTATTGCCCTATGCTTCCGGCGCCGCCATCTGGCGTGGATGCTGGCGATCATGATTGCAATCTACGGCTACATTTCGTGGGCCAGGATGGCGGTGGAAGCCTACCCGGAATTGGACGATGTCACCGTTCAGGTCACCACCCAGGCGCCGGGACTGGCCGCCGAGGAAATCGAACAGCAGATCACCACCCCGCTGGAACGCGCTCTGTCCAACACGCCCGGCCTGGTGACCATGCGTTCTTCCAGCACGTTCGCCTTGTCGCTCATCACGCTGGTATTCAAGGACGGCGCCGAAGACTATTTCACCCGCCAGCGGGTGCTCGATCGGATCGGCACGGTGACGTTTCCGCCCGGCATCCAACCGGGGCTCGATCCAGTCACCAGCTCAGCCGGCGAGATATACCGCTACACGCTCGAGTCGAACAACAAGAACCTGATGGAATTATCCGAAATTCAACGCTGGATCGTCGAGCCGGCCTTCAAGCAAGTGCCGGGCGTGGCGGACGTGAACAATTTCGGCGGCTTCACCAAGGAGTTCCAACTGGAACTGGATCCGGCCCAGTTGCAGCACTACGGCGTGGTATTGGACGACGTCGTCAACGCGATCAACAACAATAGCGTCAACGCCGGCGGCGGCCGCATCGCCCGCGGCGAACAGAGCTACGTGGTGCGCGGCATCGGCCAGATCCATACGCTCGACGACCTTGGTTCTGTGGTGGTCGCCCAGAGCAATGGCGTGCCGGTGCTGGTGCGCCAGCTTGGCAAGCTGCAATTCGGCCACCAGGAACGCGAAGGCATCCTCGGCAAGGACAATAACCCGGACACGATAGAAGGCATCGTGCTGATGCTCAAGTATGAAAATCCGTCCCGGGTATTGGAGGGAGTACATGCCAAGATCGCGCAGTTGCGCAAACGGCTCGATCCAATGGGCGTCAGGATCGTGCCTTACATCGACCGCGACGACCTGATCAAACTGACGGTTGAAAAAGTCAGCCACACGGTGCTCGAAGGCATCGGCCTGGTATGCATCGTGCTGATTCTGTTCCTCGGCAGCCCGCGCAGCGCGTTGGTGGCGGCGGTCGCCATCCCGATTGCGCTGGTGACAGTGTTCGTCTTGATGGCCGCGACCAAGATGCCGGCCAACCTGTTTTCTCTGGGAGCGATCGACTTCGGCATCATCGTCGACGGCGCCATCGTGGTGGTGGAAGCTATCTTGCGGCGCCGCGAACAACAACCGGATGCCGAATTGCAGGAAGAAGACATTCTGGAAACCACCGCTCAAGTGGCGCGGCCGATCTTCTTCGCTACGCTGATCATTATCTGTGCCTACCTGCCGCTATTTGCCTTCGAGCGGGCCGAAGGCAAGTTGTTTACGCCGATGGCGTATACCGTCGCCTATGCGCTGCTGGGCGCACTGGTATGCACGATGACGTTAATTCCCGGACTGGCGTATGCCGCCTTGCGCCTGCCGCGTAAAGCATTCCGCAACCGTCCGTTGGAATGGCTGACCGCGCGCTACCGCTCCACATTGAAAAAATCGCTGCAACACCCGTGGATTGCGTATGTGATCGGCGCGCTTACGTTGGTCACGGTAGTGGTCCTCGGGGTGACAGCGGGACGTGAATTCTTGCCAGATCTGGATGAGGGAGCCTTGTGGCTACAGGTGCAAATGCCGACCGGCCTATCGCTCGACAAGGCAAACGAAATGGCGGGGGAACTGCGCCGCGCCTTGCATGAATTCCCGGAAGTGTCGTATGTGGTGACCCAGCTTGGGCGCAGCGACGACGGCACCGATCCATGGACCCCATCGCACATCGAGGCGCCGGTCGGACTGAGACCTTACAACGAATGGCCTGACGGCGAGACCAAGGCTGAGTTGCTGGATAAGATTACCAAGCGCTTTGCCAACATGCCGGGCTTCTCGATCGGCATCAGCCAACCGATCATCGACATGGTGTACGACGCCATCGGCGGCGCCCACAGTCCGTTGGTGTTACGGGTGTACGGCGACGATTTGAAGGAATGCCGTCGCATCGGCAATCAAATCGTCGAACTATTGCAACCAATACGCGGCACCGCGTCGGCATCGGTATTCCAGGAACCGCCGCTTCCGCAAGTCGTAGTCAACATCGATCGCGAAAAAGCGGCGCGCTTCGGCATCAATGTCGCCGATATCGCGGCGCTGATACAAACTGGGGTCGGCGGCGCTCCCGTTACTACTGTCTATGTCGCCGACCGCATTTACAATGTGACGGTGCGCTTTCCAAAGGGCAGCAAGAGCAGCACCGAGGCCTTGGGCAACTTGTTCCTGAACAGTTCGACCGGCGCCAAAATCGCGCTGTCGCAAGTCGCCGGCATCAGTTTGCGGACCGGCGAAAGCACGATTTCACACGAAGCCACCGAACGCCAGATCACGGTCCGCATAGATAACCGCGGACGCGATCTGACTTCCTACCTGGCTGAGGCGCAAAAACGCATCGATAGCGAAGTCAAATTCGATCCGCAAAAATTTCGCCTGGAATGGGCTGGCGAGTTTGAAAACGAGCGGCGCGCGCAGGCCCGGCTGGTGGTTATCCTTGGCGCTGTTCTATTCGTGATGGCGGTGCTATTGTTCTTCCAGTTCGGCAAAATACGCCAGGCTCTGCTGATCCTCGGCGTGGTGCCGATGGCGACCTTGGGCGGCTTGATCGCGGTGCACG
Organism: Burkholderiales bacterium; assembly: GCA_044445195.1. Classification (GTDB taxonomy): domain Bacteria; phylum Pseudomonadota; class Gammaproteobacteria; order Burkholderiales; family Burkholderiaceae_D; genus PKWO01. Next base: position 5,731 of record JBIODP010000138.1, read on the forward strand.
CGACTGGCGAGACGTTGAATGTCGCCACAGCAGTCGGCTTCATTGCCTTGTTCGGCGTCTCGGTGCAAAACGGCATCATCATGGTGGCCAACTTCCGGCGCGTGCGCGGCGAGGGTTTGCCGCTCGATGAAACAGTGGTTGAAGGCGCTGTCGAACGGCTACGGCCGGTGTTGATGACGGCAACGGTCGCTACCTTCGGCATGTTGCCCGCCGCGCTGGCTACCGGCGTCGGTACAGACGTGCAGCGCAACCTGGCGACGGTGGTAGTGGGTGGGCTGGTGGTGTCGACTTTGCTCACGCTGTTCATTTTGCCGACATACTATTTTACGATGGAACGCTTCTTCGAAACCAAAGCCTGGGGTATTCGTTCAAGGAGGAACCGATGATGAGCGCCATCCGCACTCCGCGCATCGAATCCCGACAGCAGCCTGCGGGCGCGCGCAGC